>NZ_JABXEP010000073.1:0-40021 GCF_013372605.1 Myxococcus sp. AM009 | reverse complement strand
GCGAGGGCGCGCTGCTGGCCCGACGCCACCAGGTGTACCAACGCGCCAAAGCCCGTCACCCCGAGCGTTGGAGCCGCGACACGCGCGACTGGACGCCCGCGGGCCCCGTCCGCCTCGGCCCCTCTCCGCACCTCACCCCGGCAGTGCAGGAGTTGAAGCGCATCGGTTGAATCCTTTCACGCGACATCTACCTTGACGCTCACCGCTCCATGGCCTCTGGCAGGTGACGTCCCAGCCCCTCCTCAAGGGCCTCCAGCCGCTTCCTGGCGTCCTGGAGGTTGGGGGCCTCGAAGATGGGCCGACGTCTCCTTGCCCAGGCGCCCACGCAGCTTCCAGGGCGCCTTGGCGAGCACGTTCCGGGTGAGGTGCACGGTGCAGCGCTGCAACCGCGCCTCGGGCAGGGCCTGGCGGGCCGCGGCGGCCAGGCCCGCGTGCCCGTCGGCGATGACGAGCCGCACGCCCTTCAGCCCTCGCTCCAGCAACTGGCGCAGCAAGTCCAGCCAGGACTCCGCCGACTCGCTGCCACCCAGGGTGACGGCGAGCAGGTGCCGGTGCCCATCCTCGCCCACGCCGTAGGCCACCAGGGCCGAGACGTTCTGCACCGTGCGCGCCCACCTGGCGTCCAGGAAGGTGGCATCCAGGTAGAGGTAGGGGAAGGCCTGGGTGAGAGGCTGGTTGCGCAGCCCCTCCACCTTCTCCTCCAGCGTCCTCGTCACCCGGCTTACCGTCGAGCGCGAGACGGCCTCGCCCATGAGAGCGCGCGTCACCTTGCCCATCTTCCTCGTGGAGACGCCCTGCACGTACGCGCTGGTAATCGCCTCGTCGAGCTCCGCGCTGCGACGCTTGTAGCGGCCCAGTACCTCTCCCGCGCTGCCGCTGTGCCGGGTGCGCGGCACCGTCATCTCCACAGCCCCCGCCGACGTCACCAGCGTGCGCAGGTAGCTGCCGTTGCGCACGTCCGCCCGGCCCACCATCCGCTGCCACCGGCCAGCCCCCACCAACTCCCGTACCTCTTCCTCCAGCAGGGCCTCCAGTGTCATCCGAATGGCGCCTCGGAACAGCGCCCGCAGGTCGGCCTGCACCTCTTCGTGCGCGGGGGATTCAAACTCGGTATCGTCCACGTCAGGGAACTCCTCGGCTCCCCTGCCAGGGGGAGACCGTCTCGGTTGGTTTCACCGAGGAGCTTCCCTCTTTCCCGCTCGTCCCGCCTCGCCATCTACACACTTATAGGGACACGACCGTGCAACAGTCCGTCAGGAATTCGAGCACATTCTTCTCCTGCTTGCGGGCGGTGTGCGCCACCGTCATCACCCTCTCGGCGAAGAGGTTCCCCCGGGTGCTCTGCGTACCGAAGCTTCGCTTGCGCCATAGGACGAAAGCCCGCAGCTCGCGCTCAGCGTGGTTGTTGGTGGGCTCGACTCCGTCCCTGTCGACGAAAGTCCACAGCGCCGCCCGGTGCTCGAGGATGTCCTCACAGGAGCCGGAGAGTTGCGGCAGCCTCGCGGCCACCGCGCGCTCAAGCAGGGCTTCCACCTGGGCGCGTACCGGGGCCATGCGCTCGCGTAGAGTGTCCCGCTGCAATTTGCCGCTCCGGAGTCGTCGCCAGTAGTCGAAGAGGATGCCGATGTAGTCGAGCAACTCGCGCCCAATCGCTCCGGCTGGCCCGTCGCGCTCCGAGAAGGAAATGGCTTTCCTCAAGAGGTGGGCCCAGCACACCTGCCGCGCTTCCATGGCCCAGAAATTCAGCGCGGTGGCGCGGTCGCTCACGAGGACGCCGAGTTTCAGGCCGAAGAGCGACGCGAGCGTCTGCGACTTGCCGTCCTTCAGAATCTTGAAGACGGTGGCCATTGACGAGGCGATGGTCCACAGCGCGCGCGCCTGGCCACCCTCAAGCCACTGGGTGCCGTCCGTGTGCTTCACCGGCGACGACAACACCTGGGCCCAGGCCTCGTCCACCGCGGACTTCACGGCCTCGCTGACGCGCGCCTCGACGGCGCTCACCGCCCCCAGAGAAATGTCGATGCCCAGCACATCCCCCAGAAGCCTCACCGCCGAGCGCCGACTCAGGTGGTAGACGCCCGTCAAAAGGCCAACGACGGCGGATAGCCGCGGGCCGAAGGGCGACGTCGGAATCGGCGCGGTGCTTGCCCACGTCTCATGGTTGCACCTGGGGCACTCCACGCCATGGCGCACCCACTGCGTGACGTGGGCCTTGAGCGGCGGCAACTCCACGGATTGGTAGCGCCGCACCCGCGTGCCGCCTTCGGGCGAGAGGGGAGCCCAGCAATTCTCACACGCGGACGGGAAGAGGTGCTTGAACTCACTCACCTTCTCCTCGCCAACCAGCGCGCGTGTCAGGCCTTTGTGTCCCGGCTGACCACCGCGCTTCTTCCCACTCCCGCTCTGCTTGCGCCGCTCCGCCTTCTGCCCCGGCGTATCGCTCGATGGTGGCCGGTTCGAGTTGCCCGAGTTGCGCCGCAACTGCTCCCGCAACTCCTGCACCAGTCGAGTCAGCTCCTCGACTTGACGCTCGAGCTCCGCGATGCGCGCATCCTTGGGGTCGACTTCGGCCACGACACGCCGTGTCCCATGCCCCACGCCGCGTCAGCGAGCGACGAGCCTACCGTCGGCTGCTGGCCTGCTCCTTCTTCAACCGCCCATCCCCCCTGAACGGTTACGCCGCACGTGCGTACTCCGTCGAACGGTCTCTGGCGATGAGCTCGACGCCTGGATGTTGACGCAGCCATGCGGCGACAGTCGGTGCCGAGCGGTCGGGCAGCAAGTCGACGACGCGATGCGCCTCCAGGTCAACGAGGATGGAGCCGTAGGTGCGGCCTTTGCGCAGAGCCCAGTCGTCCTCGCCGAACACCTGCGGCGTGGTGGAGGCAGGCAGAGGGGCCCGGTGCATCAGACGCAGGAGCGTGTCGGGACTTGTCGGCATGGCAAGCGGCGTAAGCAGCTTGGCTCCCGCTTCTGCTCCAGCCGTCATACCTACCGCGCACTGCGCCGCAGCGAGCCGACGCGTACGCTAGGCACGTGGGGCGAGCAGGCTAGGCAGTCGCTCCGCGAAGGTGCGCCGAGCGCACTTCGTATTTCGACAGGAGAAGCGGCGCACATACAGATGAAGCTGAACGGAGCGCCCGGCGGCGGGCAGGTCGGCCGGACGCCGGATGTAGGTGCTATGCGGGGCGTCACTGTGCGTCTTGCAGGAGGGACAGCGCGCATTTCTGCTCTCTGGGCGCGCCACGACGACAGTTCCCGCAGAACTGTGACGTACCACGCGCTCTATCCGACAACCAGGAATCGAGTACAACTCCCTCATTCCAAGTAGTACTCGCCACGACGGCACCCTGCCGACACCGCCTTCTCCCTCGCTCGCGAACCATATAATATAATAACGCGCGAGCGAGCCACGAGAGCGGATCAAGCCCAGCGCAAGGCGGCAGGATGGGGGCGCAGTTCAAGCGCCAGGAAGGTGAGCAGCGCCGGCTGTGCGAGCGCCACACCCGGCCCGCTTACGTCCACCGTGGCATATCAGGGGGCTCCCTGAAGGGCCCTTCGGGCCGCGCTCTCGGGCCACCCGGAGCTTCAGCCGCACCACCGCGTAGCGCCTCCAGGCCTCCTCGCTTCCATCGTACCCCCGCTGGACCTGCCGTACTCCAGTTCCGCCGCCCTCAGCCTCTCCGCCGCCACCTTTCGGTCCAGGCGGGCCATGAATGCAGCGGGTGTGCCGCGCTCTCGCTGGTCGCACCCATCCACGCCGAGCAGGTGGGGAAGGGCCTCTTCGGGATGCGCGGGACGCTCCTACGGGTACGGGGGAACGTACGCGCGGGCGTCCTCATGCCCCGCGTGAAAATCGCCGTCAATTTGTTTGGCGCCCTCTGGAGCCGCACAGCGATAACTCGGGGATAGTAGTGAGGACTGTCGGAGTGTGCAGGACTCCCATCGCCCTCCCGTTGCGCTGTAGTGCGAAGCCCGGGTGTCAATTCCCCGGGCCGGGTGCCAGGTCGATCCTGTACAGTCAGGCCCCCGATGAAGAAGGCATCCGAACTCACGGTCGTTGATCTGTTCTGTGGCGCTGGGGGGCTCTCGCTTGGGCTACAGCGAGCGGGCTTCCGCGTGCTGAAGTCCATCGATCACGACGGGTGGGCCGTCCAGACGTACAGACGTAACCTAGGCGACCATGTAGTCGAGGCAGAAATCGGGCCGGACACCCGTTTGCCCGAAGCCTCGGTGATCGTGGGCGGCCCCCCATGCCAGGGCTTCTCGTCTGCTGGCTCGCGTCGTAACGGAGACGCACGGAACACGTTGGTAGGGGTCTATGCGAGCCTCATTGCGGCGAGGAAGCCGATGGCGTTCGTGTTCGAGAACGTTGAAGGGTTCTTTACCGGAGAGGACGGGACTCGCGTACTCGAACTGCTCCGCCCATTGGTGGATGCTGGGTATCGCATCCACATGCGAAAGGTGAACGCTGCGAACTTCGGCGTGCCGCAGCACCGCAAGCGGGTGCTCGTCATCGGAGGCTTGGGTTGGGATCCGTCGTTCCCTGAGCCAACGCACATGGCGTTCGGAGCCCCAGGTGCCCATCTGGTGGCGCGCGAGCGGCCTAAGACCCCTACCCTCCTTGATGTGCTTGAGGGCTTGCCGAGACCTGCTTCGGGCTCAGAAGGGACGCCGCAGGGGCATTTCACTCCTCCTCTCACTGAGTTGGACGTGAAGCGGATTCGCGCCCTCCTGCCCGGTCAGCGAATGCGCGACCTCCCGCAGGAACTCCAACATGAGAGCTATGCGCGACGTGCATTCCGACGGGTGAAGGATGGGACGCCCACCGAACGGCGTGGCGGTGCTCCGTCTGGAATCCGACGGCTCAAGGGCGACGAGCCTTCGAAGGCAATCACGGGCGCCTCCCGCAACGAGTTTCTCCACCCGGTCGAAGACCGCTTCCTCACCATCCGTGAGTGTGCGCGGCTCCAGACATTCCCTGACGACTTTGAGTTCCTTGGCCCGCAAACCGCCCAGATGCTCCACATCGGCAATGCAGTCCCACCAGTGCTCGGTGAGGTGATCGGGCGCAGCTTGGCAGCCGACCTCAAGCGCATCAAGCGCGGATTCCAGCCCAGGTCTGGAGCCCTCCTGAGCTTCGTACCTACGGCGTCGCAGGGGATGAGCCCGGCGCTTGAACGGACAACAGAGATGGTGATGGCGGCCTTCGGGCCGCAGCTCGAACCGAAGGAGCAGCTACGGCTATGGGGTTGACAAGAGCGCAGTCGGCAATGGTGGAGAAGGCGCGCAGCGTGGGCACGGCGGACCTCGCGGTGCCCTTGACTGCCCCGATCTGCGCCTACCTCGCTGCAGTGGTCGCTAGGGATCTCGGCCTCTACAAGCACTTTCCGGAGCTGCCCAAGAACGTGAAGGGCTTCTACGATGAAGCGCCTTCCTCCGAATTGGCGCTCCCTGGCGTCCCGTTCGAACCGCTAATCGAGCGCCTTTCGGCGAAGGATCCAGAAGCCATTACCTTCTTCGCGTGCTTGGCCGCGCTCCACAAGCACCGCCTCAAGTACACCCGAATTCTCGAACGCCAGCCGCTCCCCACAATGGAGCAAGTCGGCGCTCGCGGCCTGCTCCAGTACGGGACCATGTCCGCAGGGGCACTGACGGCATTTTTGCTGTGGCGCAAGTGGATCTACGACATCGACAACCGAGCGGCTCAGGAGACGGGCTATCTGTTCGAACCCATCATCGCACTCAGCGTCGGTGGCACACCCGCCCCTGCGAAGAAGAGCCCGGTGAAGCGGCGAAACGGGAAGGGCGGGCGGCAAGTCGATTGTGTGCTCGTGAAGCACGCATACGAAATCAAGATGCGGGTAACCATCGCAGCATCGGGCCAAGGTCGTTGGGGCGAGGAGCTGGACTTCCCGAAGGACTGCAAGGCGAGCGGGTACAAGCCCGTACTGGTCGTCTTCGACAGCACTCCGAACCCGAAGCTGGACGAACTCAAGAGGGCGTTCCTTTCTGAGGGCGGCGAAGTGCATATCGGCAAAGATGCCTGGGAACACTTGGACGCCAAGGCGGGCAAGACCATGTCCGTGTTCTTGGAGAAGTACGTCCGTGCCCCAATTGAAGCCATGCTCAAGGCGGCGCCGGAAACCGACCTTCCCGACCTCTCGCTCCACGTCGAAGCTGAGAGGCTGGTAATTGGTGTAGGTCTCGAGCGCTACACGTATCCCCGAGCGTCGAGTGCAGAGCTGGCGTCCGAACCAGACCAGCTCCCACTCGACGTCGAAGACGAGATGCCGACCCCTTGAGGTCTCTGAGGACACGAGCGCCGCCTGCCAGCTCCGCAAGAGTGCGCCGAGTCATGCAGGCCAATGTGGGCCGCGAGACGCGAGCCGAGGCACTGCTGCGCAATGCGCTGCGCAGCTACCGCTTCCGCTTCGAGACCGACACCCGCCCCGAAGTTGACCTTCGGTGCTCCGCAGACCTCGTGTTTCGGCGTCGGAAGGTCAGCGTCTTCGTGGACGGATGCTTCTGGCACGGATGCCCGCAGCACTTCGTGGCCCCTCGCCAAAACAAGGCGTGGTGGGCGGAGAAGATCGCCGCCACCGTTGAACGCGACAAGCGCAAGTCGGCGCTTCTGAGGGCACGAGGGTGGACCGTCGTGAGGCTTTGGGAGCACGACGTATTGGCAGACCTGGACGGCGTCGTCGCAAAGCTCCTAGGCGTCTTGCGCGCTCGCTGAAGGAGTTCAACCGGCGACGTTGGTGGACAACAGTGCGAGCCGCTGCCTGCTCCTGTTGGCGCTTCCAAAGGACGACGAGGGGCTCGACGTCGCATACAACGGCTATCATGAAGTTGCCCCGGTTCCGCAGAGCGTTCCGCGCTTTCGCCCTCAAGCGGCAGCGCGGTGCTTCTTCTCGTAACCAGCGGGTGACTCGTAGTCGAGCGCGGAGTGGCACCTGGGCGGGTTATACCAGCCTTCGATGAAGTGGAAGACGGACATCCGCACCTCGGCGTGAGACGTGAAAAGGCGGCGTGCGAGCAGGTCGGGACTCATCGGGCTCGTCAGGTTCGTCGTCTCCATGTCACCGCTCCTTTCTGTGGAAAATGACTCGCTGGAAGCGCGGGATCTGACACGGCCTCAGGCTTGTCTCCGGCCCGGCCCGCGAATGGGGTAAGAAGGCCCTGGAGCCTGCGCCGCCTCCCCCAGGCCGAGGTCACCCGGGCGGCGTCCCCCACGCGATGAAGACCGTTCCCTGCCTGCTCGCATGGTCCGCGATGCTGTCCCTGTCCGGGTGCGCGGACACCGGCGATGACTGTGGCCTCGTCCCGCTTCCAGGAGGCGCGGGGCAGACGCCGCCCCTGCTGTCGCTGGAGGTCCCCGCGGAGCTCCACGTCCAGCCGAGCCTGCGCGTCTCTTGTGATGGCTCCGACACCTCACAGGTCCCCGACAGCATCACGGCGGAGGTGTTCGACCCCAGCAACCACACCGTGGCCTCGGAGGCCTCCCTCACCGGCGATGGACAGTCCGCCACCGTCCGCCTCACCCCGACGACCACGGGGCGCCACCACGTCCGCGTCGCCTTCTCCCCGGTGGGCAGCCTCCAGCAGTTCGGAGCCTACGTGTCACGCGCATGGACCGGAGGCGCTCCCACGGTGCTCCCGCTGCCCCGCTGCACGCAACTGGACCGCACCACGCATGGCACCTGGCTGTGTGACGGCGTGGCGGTGCACGCGACGACCGCAACCCAGACGCCACTCGGCGGCGTCTCCGGCATTCCCGACGTGGCCGTCGCGGGAAATGTCGTCTGGGTCGTGGGCGAGGACCGGGTCCGCCGCTTCGTCGACACCGGCTCGGAGCTCGAGCTCACCGGCTCGCTCCTGCTCAATCAGCGCGACACGGTGAAGGTCATCCAGAGCCGGCTCGCCACCGAGGAGGAGCTGTGGGTGCTCGACTCGGAGCGCCTGCATCGCTTCGCCTTCACGCCGGCGGGCGTCGTCACCGGCGCCGCCCCTACGCCGTGGGGACAGGTCAGCCAGATACCCTTCGGCGTCGACATGGTGCTGGGCCTGCTCGTGCGGCTGGGCCCCGACACGGTCAGCGTCATCCAGGTGACGCCGGAGCTCGACAGCCACGCGTGCACGTTCCGGCTGGGCCCGGACGAAGCCTTCGTCGCCTCGGAGGCGCCGTGCCAGCGCCTGCCGGGCGTGCCAGCGGGCATCGAGGACGACGCGGTGTGGACCCGCGTGGACTCCCTGCTCCTGCCGCAACCAGGACAGACGCTGTACCGGTGGGCCGCGGTGGATGGCGCGCTGACCGAACGAGGCACCCTGGTGGTGGACGCGCCACTCGAACTGGTGAGCGCGCCACTCCGCCCCGGCGTCGCACTCCCCTTCATCCAGTGGCGGCAGTCACGCGTCGGCGCCGCGGTGCCCGTCGCGCCCGAGTCACAGGGCCCGCTGGGGCTGGAGCTGCTTCCCGGAAACACGGACCTGTCGTCCGGCCTGCGCACCATCTCGCCCCGCTTCTACTGGGAGGCGGACGCGGGCGGCCTCACCCATCGAACCCAGGCGTACGCACGGGGCGCGTCTTCGTTGAAATAACGAGACGGTTGGGGCACACACGGACGGAAAAGCGCGAAATGTCGCCTGCCTGCCTCTCGCGATGCCCGGCCTCCGGGTGTAGAGAGGCCAGCGCGCCGCGGCACCACGCGCTCCACCCGACACGCCCGGAGGTGAGCCCCCATGATGGAAAGCCCCCAGAGCGCCGCGCTCTCCATGGAGGAACTGCACGAGGCGTGGCCCGTGCTCTCCGTCGACGAGCGGCTGGAGGGCTTCCGGCTGCTTCCCGCTTCGGTGGCGGACGACTTCTTCCTGGCGCTGTCGGCGCGTGAGCAGGCGGAGGTCATCCTCCACCTGCATCCGGCCGAGCGACGCACCTGGGTCCGGCTGCTGCCCCCGGACGACCTGGCCGACCTGGTGCAGGCGGTGGAGCCCGAGCAGGCGGAGTCCATCCTCTCGCAGCTCGACGACGCCAGCCGCCGCGAAGTCAACGTGCTGCTGGCCTACGCGGAGGACGACGCCGGCGGTCTGATGAACCCGCGCTTCGCCCGCGTGCGGCCGGACATGTCCATCGACGAGGCCATCAGCTACCTGCGCAAGCAGGCGCGGGAGCGGGTGGAGACCGTCTACTACGCCTATGTGCTCGACGCCGAACAGCACCTGCAGGGGGTGCTGTCCCTGCGTCAGCTCTTCCAGTCCGCCAGCGACAAGCGGGTGGCGGACGTCATGCAGCGCGACGTCATCACCGTGTCGGAGGACACCGACCAGGAGGCCGTGAGCCGGCTGTTCACCGAGCACGGCTTCATGGCCCTGCCCGTGCTCGACGCCCAGCAGCGGATGAAGGGCATCGTCACGGTGGACGACATCGTCGACGTCGTCCAGGAAGAGGCCACCGAGGACATCCAGAAGGCCGGCGGCATGGAGGCCCTGGAGGCCCCCTACTTCGAGACCGGCTTCTTCGGCATGTTGAAGAAGCGCATCGGCTGGCTATTGGTGCTCTTCCTGGGGCAGATGCTCACCGCCACCGCGATGAGCAGCTTCGAGGACGAAATCGCCACCGCCGTGGTGCTGAGCCTCTTCGTGCCGCTCATCATCTCCTCGGGCGGCAACTCCGGCAGTCAGGCCTCCACGCTCATCATCCGCTCCCTCGCGCTGGGCGAGATGCGGCTGCGGGACTGGTGGCGCGTGGCTCGCCGCGAGCTGCTCTCCGGCCTGGTGCTGGGCCTGGTGCTGGGTGTCGTGGGCCTGGCGCGCATCCTCATCTGGAACTCCATCACCGGTGTCTACGGAGAGCACGCCTTGCCGCTGGGCATCACCGTCGCCCTGTCCGTGCTGGGCGTGGTGACGTTCGGCACCCTGGCCGGCTCCATGCTGCCCCTGGTGCTGCGGAAGTTCGGATTCGACCCCGCGAGCGCCTCCGCCCCCTTCGTGGCCACACTGGTGGACGTTAGCGGCGTCCTCATCTACTTCACCGTCGCCAGTCTCCTGCTGCGCGGTACGCTGCTCTGAAGCGCCGGGGCCCGTGAGGCCGCGGCTTCGCGGGAGACACGGCCATGCTTCACCTGACCTCACGGCGCACCCTGGACCTGGAGGCGCCCGTCACGCCAGGACGTCCTGCTCACGTCACCGCCTTGAGCGGACTGGTCCGCGCGGGTGACTGGCTCTACACCGTCGCGGAGGAGCCGCTGCACCTGGCCGCGTTCCCCCTGTCGGCGGAGAGCCCCGGTCATGGCGTGGTGCTCTTCGCGAACCACCAGCCCGACGAGCCCGTCTCCCTCAAGTCGTCGCGGCCCGACCTGGAGGTGCCCTGCCTGCTGGCGCCCCAGGGCGGCTCGCCCCACGGCTCGCTGCTGGTGCTGCCGGCGGGCACCTCCGCGGGCAGGCAGCGCGGCGCGGTGGTCGCCCTGGGCGCGGACGGCACCCTGGCGGGAGACGCCCGGGCCGTGGACGTCACGGCGCTGTACACCCAGCTCAGCCGGGAGTTGGGACCGCTGCGCATCGCCGGGGCGGCGATGTCGGGCGGACTGCTGCGGCTGCTCCAGCGCGGCAGCGGCGAGCCCGGCACCGACGCCCTGGTGGACCTGGACGCGGAGCGGGTGCTGCGCGGCCTGGAAGCCGGCGCGCTGGGCCCGGACGTGGTGCGCATGACGCGCCGCTGGGAGCTGGGACAGGCCGGAGGCATGCGGCTGTCCTTCACGGCGGCCTCGCCGCTTCCCGGCGGGCGGATGGTCTTCACCGCCACTGCGGGGAGCACCGGCCCGGCGGCCACCGTGGGCGGCTCTGTCGTGGGCGTGCTGGCGCCGGATGGCTCGCCGCAGTTCCTCGACGCGCTGGACGGACACCTGTCGGTGACGGGCGTGGATGCCCGGGTGGAGCAAGGCCGCGTGCGGGTGCTCCTGGCGGCCCTCTCCGAGGATGGGGCGAGCCCCGCGACCCTGCTGGAAGCGACGCTGGACGTCCCGGCGTAGAGCGGCGTGTCCGCCCCGCGTCAGTCGTGCTCGTGCGCGGCTTCCTCGGGGCGGCCACCGACGGCCTCCAGCGACGTCCGGGCCGGGCGGACGCGGTCGAAGGCCACCTCGCGCTGACCCACACCCGTGGCGGTGGTGTTGGCGATGCGCCGGCGCGCGCGCGCGATGTAGTCCTGCACCAGCGCGGGGTCGGGGTGCGTCTTCAGCGCATCCACCCAGGTCTCAATGGCCTTCTCGTTCTCCCCCGCGTCGGCGCGCAGCTTGCCCATCTCGAAGAGGGCGTGCGGCGCCAGCTCGGAGTCCGGGAAGCGCGTACGCAGGTCCGCGAAGGTGCGGGAGGACTCCTGGCGGCGGCCCTCCATCATCGCCAGGGCCTGGGCCTGGAGGTACAGGGCGTCATCCACGTAGGCGCTCGTGGGGAAGCGCTCCATGATTCGGCGGGTCTCCAACTCGCACTGCTGATAGTCGCCCAGCTCGAAGTAGAGCTTGGTGACCAGGTAGTGCAGCTCCGCGCCCTGCGGTGGATTGAGCTTGAGGGCCGCGGTGAGCTGGTCGATGGCGCCGCGCACGTCGCGGTAGTGCACGCGCAGGAGGTCCGCCAGGATGATGCGGGCCTCGAGCGCCTCCGGTGACTCGGGGCACTGCTGGATGAGCTCGCGGTAGACGCCTACCGCCTCCTTCACCTTGCGCTGCTCCAGCCAATAGACATCCGCGGCCCCCTTGAGGGCGCGCGCGCGGAGCACCAGCGCCTCCGGCGAGGAGTCGTGGCGAGTCGCGTCGAAGGCCTTGCGGTACTCGACGAGCGCCTCGTCGGGCCGCTTCTCGAAGGTGGCGTCACGGGCCCGCTGGAGATGGTCCACGGGCTTGTCCCGGCACGCCGTGGCGGCCAGGGACAGCACGGCGAGCGCGAGCCGCAAGGACTTCATCAGTCACAGGCCTCCGGCGTCACGGTGACGCACTTCGTGTCCTGACAGCGGACGCAGACCTCCACCGGCGAGACGTCGGTGACGCAGACGTTGACGCGCGAGGTGCGCGGGCAGTCCTCCGACGTGACGCAGCGGTAGGGCTCCCCGCCATCACGCGTGATGTCGCTGGCCGTGGAGCCACAGACCTCCAAGTCGTTGCATCCGAAGAGGCCCACCGCGATGGCGGCGAACGCTCCGCACCAGGCGCGTCTCACAGCGGCGGTTGTACCCGGATTCGCCCGCGTCGTCACTGGCGCCCGCGCTTGCTTGCCTGGCGTCTCCGCCCCTCGGAGGAGCCGCGTTCGCGATTCTGGGACAGGGATGTCAGGTGTGTCATGGAGCACCCGGTGTCCGGACCGTTCCGGGCGCTCGCGTCAAGGCGCCGCGGGGTGATGGCGGCGAAGGCGGCGGCGGGGACATGCTGGGCCCTTGCCGCAACGACACACATGACGCTTCCATCCCATCCAAGAGCCGTCATCACCGGCGCGGGCAGCGGCCTGGGCCGCGCGCTCTGCGAGGAGCTCGCACGCCGAGGGGCCCGCGTGCTCGTCACCGACCTCGACGCCGCCTCCGCGGAGGAGACGGCGCTGCGCGTCACCCGCGCGGGAGGCGAAGCGCACGTCCAGGTCTGTGACGTCACCGAGCCGGCCCAGGTCGAGGCCATGGCCGACGCCGCGGAGCGCGCCCTGGGCGGCGTGGACCTGCTGGTCAACAACGCGGGGGTCGTCAGCGCGGGTCCTGTGGGCGAGCTGTCGCTCTCCGAATGGAAGCGCGTGCTGGACATCAACCTGTGGGGCGTCATCCACGGCTGCCATGTCTTCGTCCCCCGGCTGCGCAGGCAGGGGTCCGGCCACATCCTCAACATCGCCTCGGCGGCGGGGCTCGTGTACGTGCCCGACCTGGCGGCCTACAACGTGTCCAAGGCGGGCGTGGTCGCGCTCTCCGAAACGCTCCACGCCGAGCTGAAGGCCACTGGCATCGGCGTCACCGTGGCGTGCCCCAGCTTCTTCCGCACCCAGATTGCCAGCTCTGGCGCCTACGCCAACGACACGCTTCGCGCCCTCGCCGTCGGGATGATGGACGCGGCTCGCCTGGGTCCGGAGGTCATCGCGCGCAGGCTGCTCAAGGCCGTGGACGCGCGAAGCCTCTACACCGTCCCCATGGCGGATGCGCGCTGGGGCTGGCGCCTGCGCCGCATGTCCCCCAGCCTCTTCCTCCGCGCCGTCGCCGCGATGGACCGCTCCGCCCGCGCGTGGCTGCTGCGACGACGCTGAGCCGCTTCAAGGCGCTGGCCGACAGCAGCGGCGCTCGATGAGGCCCGGCGGCGGATTGCCTTCCTCGCCTGGCATGCAGACAGGCGGCATCAAGGTGCGCGCCTCGTCCTCGCGTCCCAAGGGCTCACGCCAGCCGCCCCGCCCGGACGCCGCTCATCACCGGCGGCAACCGCTCATGGAGTATCCGGAGCGCGTGCACGCCCGGGGCGTACCTTGTCTTTCGCGGCACTCTCCCCTCCCGACCAGGAAGCCCTTCATGCTTCGTCGCCACGCCCTTTCGTCGCTGTTCGTCCTGTCGCTGCTCTCCGGTTGCGCGTCCACGTCCGGCGCGGCGACGTCGGAAGCCACCGCCTCCGGGCCAACGGCGTCCGCCGCGCCCGCGCCCTTCCGCGTCGAGCGCTCCGGCCAGGGCCGGCCGGTGGTGTTCATCCCCGGCCTCGCGTCGTCGGGAGAGGTCTGGCGTGAGACGGTGGCGCACCTCGGCGGCCAGTACGACGCCCACGTCCTCACGCTGGCCGGCTTCGCGGGACAGCCCGCGCTGCCCGGGCCCTTCTTCGAAACGCAGCGCCGCGCGGTGGCCGAGTACCTGCGCGAGCAGGGCCTGGAGAAGCCCATCCTCGTGGGCCATAGCCTGGGCGGGGTGCTGGCGCTCGCGGTGGCCGCGGACGTCCCCGCGCGCGTGGGCGGAGTGGTGGTGGTGGACAGCCTGCCCTTCCTCCCCGCCGGCATGTATCCCGGCGCCACCGTGGAGAGCAGCCGACCCTACGCCGACCAGATGCGCACGCGGCTGCGGACCCAGCCCGTCGCCCAGCGCAATGAGCTGCAGCGGCAGACGCTGCGCCGCTACATCACCGACGCGGCCAGGCAGGACGTCGCCTTCCGCTGGGGAAACCAGTCGGACACCGAGACGGTGGCCCTGGCCATGTACGAATTGATGACCACCGACCTGCGCCCGGAGCTGCCGCGCATCAGCGCGCCCACCCTCGTCCTCGGCTCATGGATTGCGCTGAAGGGCCAGGTGCCGCGTGAGACGGTCGAGGCCGTGTACAAGGGCCAGTACGCCACGCTCTCCACCGCGCGCGTCGTCATGCACGACACGGCCCGCCACTTCATCATGTGGGACGACCCGGAGGGCTTCTTCCGGGAGCTGGACGGCTTCCTCGGCGCCCATGCGTCCGTGGCCCGGGTGGAGCCGCGTCAGTGAGTGTGGTGGACTCGCGCGGCCTTGAAGCAGGGAGCCCTTGAATGAAGTCCTCGTCGGCGCGCGCCTGGGTCTATGTGGCCTGCCAGGTCGGAGGCTGGGGCTTCTACGCCACCTTCAACTCCCTGCTGACGCTGCTGACGCCCAGGCCCGACATCTGGGCGTCCTGGTGGGTGCTCTGCTCGTGCGGAGCGCTCATCACGCACCTGGCGCGCCTCGGGTTGCCCCTGCGAGCGTGGGCCCGGCTGCCCGTCTCCCGGTTGGCCCCGCGCGTCTTCCTCACGGCGGTGGGACTGGGCGTCACGCAGAACATCGCGGCCTTCGGATTGAGCACCTCCGTGCTGGGGGTCTTCACGCCGGATGAGGCCTCGCCCATGGGCTTCCTCATCAGCGGCTTCATCTGGACGGTGATGATGACGCTGTGGCTGCTCCTCTACTTCGGTGTTCACGCGGTGGAGCAGGCCCGGGCCATGGAGCTGGAGCGCTGGAAGCTGGAGGCCGCGGCCCAGGCGTCGAAGCTGCGCTTCCTCAAGTCGCAGCTCCAGCCGCACTTCCTCTTCAACTGCCTCAACAGCGTGCGCGCCCTCATCTCCGAGGACCCGGCCCGCGCGCAGCAGGTGGTGACACGGCTGTCCACGCTGCTGCGGCATGCGCTCACCTCCCGGGAGAAGGAGACCGTCCCGCTGGCCCAGGAGCTCCAGGTGGTGCGTGACTATCTGGAGCTGGAGGGCGTGCGTCTGGAGAGCCGCCTGCGCGTTCGCGAGGACGTGGAGCCGTCCGCCCTGCTCCTGTCCGTGCCCGCGATGCTGGTGCAGACGCTGGTGGAGAACGCCATCAAGCACGGGGTGGCGCAGCTGCCCGAAGGCGGCGAGGTGGCGGTCTCCGCGCGCATCCAGGAGGGCGTGCTGCTGCTGGAGGTCTCCAACACCGCCACGCCGGCCGCGCGCCCCATGGAGGGCAGCGGCGTGGGCCTTCACAACGCGAGTGAGCGGCTGCGCCTCCTGTGCGGCGCTGGCGCCTCGCTGCACCTGGACCGCACGCGGACGTCCTTGACCACCGCGCGCGTCCGCATTCCCCTGCCCCTGTCATGAGAGTCCTCATCGCTGACGACGAACGGCTGGCCCGCGCCGAGCTGCGCCGCCTGCTCGCGGCCTTCCCGGATGTGGAAATCGTGGGCGAGGCCACACACGTGGACGAGGCGTGCCGCCGGGTGGAAGCGCTGTCGCCGGACCTGCTGCTGCTCGACATCCAGATGCCGGGCGGGACGGGCTTCGACGTGCTCGAGCGGCTGGAGGAGCCTCCCGACGTCGTCTTCACCACCGCGTATGACGCCCACGCCGTGCGCGCCTTCGAGGTGAACGCGCTCGACTTCCTGCTCAAGCCCATTGAACCGGAGCGGCTCGCCACCGCGCTGGAGCGCGTGCGGGAGCGGGGCCGCATGGCCGCGGTGGCGCCCGCGCACGGACAGGCGCCGGGCACGCCGCTGGAGCGGGTGTTCGTGAAGGAGGGTGAGCGCTGCTGGCTGGTGCAGCTCGCGCAGGTCCCGCTCATCACCTCCGAGGGAAACTACGCGCGGCTGACGTTGGACGGACACGCGCCGCTGCTCTTGCGCTCGCTGACCTATCTGGAGGAGCGGCTGGACCCGGCGCGCTTCTTCCGCGCCAGCCGCCAGCACCTCATCAACCTGGACTTCATCGAGTCCTTGGAGCCTGGGCCCAGCGGCACGCTGGTGGCGCGCCTGCGCGGTGGCCGCGAGGTGGAGATGTCCCGCCGCCAGTCGCAGCGCTTCCGCGAAAGGCTCAGCGTCTGAGCGCCGTCAGTTGTTGCCGCGCCGCGCCTTGCCGGAGGTGAGCACCGCCTTGTCCACCGAGGCGACACCCCTGCCGCGTCGCTTGAGCTGGCGCGCGCGGTCCTCCTGCTTCTTGTAGTGCTTCATCATCGCGACCATGTGCGGGTCGGACGTCTCGCAGTGCAGCTGCGTCACCTCCTGGTGGCGGCGGCCAAGCTCCTGCCACGTCTGGAGCATGGCCTGGTTGCCCAGGAGCCGCTCCTCGACGGAGTCGAGCACCGCGTCCATCGCCTCGCCTTCGGCCTCCAGCGCCGCGAGTCGCTCCTGGGCTTCCTGAGAGGGCGACATGCATCCCGTGCCCAGCAGGGAGAGTCCCATCACCATGGTCAGCCCGAGCCACCTCCGCCGAATCCCCACGTCGCCTCCCGCAGTGTCTCGCGCCGTCCACCGGCCGCTTACGCGAAACGCAAGCTAGGGAGGCACCCCCGGGGCGACAACCCGCTCTGGCAGCAGAGGCAGTCGTTTTTTCAGCAGGCGACGATCCCCGACACTCGCGGCGCGGGGGGCAGGTCGGCAGCGGAAGGGCGTGCGCACACACCTGCGTCCAGCCAACGCCGTGCGCCCCCGCGCACTGTCAGGTGACGGCTACTTCGGAACGGCCTTGAGCGACGCCTTGCCGTCCTTGATGACGACCTTGAACTCCACCGCCTTCGCGTTGTGCTGCTTGAGCAGCTCCGGCACCTGCTTGCGCAACGTGGCCGCCACCGACTCGTAGGACAGCTTCGACGTGTCCTCCTGGCAGCGGCGCTTCGCGGTGACGTACGCGTCGTAGACAGCACGCAGCTTGTCGTCCGCCATCCCCCCGCCGCTCGCAGTGGGAGGCCGGGACGCGGTGGAGGGAGGTGGCATTGAAGCGGGCCGCGACGGAGGCGGCGTGCTGGCCACGGCGCCCGGCGCCTTCGCCGCCATGCCCGGCGGCGCCACCGACGTGCCCTGAGCAGGCGTGCCACCCACCGTGGGCAGGCCGCGCGGCGGTGTCCCCGCCACGGGCGCCACGGAGGGAATGCCCGTCAGCGGCGCCACGGCGGGGGCGCCACGCAGCGGCGTGCTGCCCCCCGTGGGCGTCAGCGGCGCGACCGCGGGCGCGCCCTTCGACGGCGTTCCACCCGTGGCCTGGAGGGAGCGGGTGGCGGCCACCTGTGGCTCATTGACGGGGCGAGGGCGGCTCAGCTCCTCCACCTCCTCGAAGTCCATGTCGGAGAGGTCCTCCGGCAACTCGACGACGCCCTTCTGGCCCGCCGCGCCTGGCGAGCTGACCTTCCGGCTCTCCGCGCGGCGGCGCGCCTTGAAGACATCCCGGCGATAGGTGCCCGCTTCGATTTCCTGGAGCGTGCGCACCCACAGCCGTTCGTACGTGAGGAACTTGTTGTACAGGCTGGCGACGCGGAACTTGGCGGAGGTGCTGCGGATGAACGCGCCCTTCAGCTTGTTCATCCGCTTCTTGAGGTCTTCGTGAGCGCGCGACGGCGCCTGACGCTCGTTGCCCAGGAAGTACTGTTCGTAGAGGTTGCGGAGGACGGCGACCTCCGCCTCCAGGGCCTCGCACTCATGGAGGACGGCCTCGCTGGAGCCGGGGTCGGCCGAGGTGGACCTGCCAGCGAAGCTCTTGGATGCGGACTGTCGGGCGTCTGGGGGCGGCATGACTCCTCAGAGTGTCCCCAAGAGGCCCGCGCGATTCAACCTCACGTAGCCGAGGGGGTAGGCCCCAGGCTTGCCGCCTCGCTCTCCCGGCGGCGGCCCTTCTGGGCGAGCAGCACCGCGCCAAAGGTGAACATGCACAGGGAGATGAACTGACTGGTGGAGACATTGTACCACGCCTCCAGCGGCACCGCCGAGGCCAGCTCCCCCACCCCCAGCGACTGGAGCAGGCCGTGCAGGGTGCCGCGCTCCACGTCCCCCCGGAACAGCTCCACCGTGCTCCGGAGCACCGCGTAGGCCATCAGCCAGAACGCCAGGACGTGGCCATGGAAGCGGCGGTAGCGCCGGGCGTACAGCAGCCCCACGAAGAGCACCAGCTGCCCCACGGACTCGAAGAGCTGGGTGGGGTACAGCCCCAGGGTGTGGCCCTGCTGCGCCACCCAGTCGGAGATGCGCACCGCGCCAGGCGCGGCGTGGTGGAAGATTTCACCCGTGGCCTCCACGACGTACCGCGTGTCCTGGAGCTGGGACGAATAGGCCAGGCTGGACGTGTTGCCGAGCCCGCCCAGGAGGTCCCGCGCCACCCCGCTGCCGGGAAAGTGCACCGCGGTGGCGGCATGCGCGGGCGCCACGTCCCCCCAGCAGCACCCCGCACTGAAGCACCCCAGGCGGCCCAGGCACTGGCCCAGCGACACGGTGGGGATGCACACGTCGGCGAGGCGCCAGAAGTCCAGGCCCTGCATCCGAGCGAAGACGAACGCGGCCACGGACGCGCCCATCAGGCCACCGTAGAAGACGAGCCCTCCGCCCAGGGAGAACACCTGCGTCCAGTCACGGGCGTAGTCCTGCCAGTTCACGAGCACGAAGAGCAGCCGGCTCCCGCCGATACCGCCGAGCAGAATCCAGACCGTCATGTCCATGAGCTGCTCGCGCTTCTTCGGCCCCTCCACGTCCACCCACGCTCCGTTCTTCAGCTCCAGCGTGCGCCATTCGTCCTGCGCCAGCCGGCCCGCCACCGTCACCGCGGCGGTGAAGCCCAGGGCCAGCAGCAGGCCATAGGTGTGCACGGGGATGCCCTCGCCCTGGGCGCCCGGGAAGGCCCCGGGCGGCAGCGAGTACCGCAGGGCGAACCAGGCCAGCACCGCGCCCACGAGGCCATACCCCACGGCTCGCAGCAGCCGGTCTCGCGAGGACACCGGCGCGCGCGTGCCCGTCCGGGCATCCAGCGCACCCTCGGCGCTGCGCCAGCCGTTGAAGACGACGTAGCCCACCGTGCCCGCGGCCAGCGCGTACAGCAGGAGCTGCGACCAGAGCGAAGTGAAGGTGAGGTGGACGAGAACGGGGAGCATGGCGACGAAGGCTACCCTCGTTGCGCGGGCGGGACGACCCGCATGCGCGCCTTCAGGCCCGCCCGGCTGCCTGGGCCGGCTTCTCCTTGCGGACAAAGGAGTCGACGATGAGCATGCCCACGCCAATGCAGATGGCCGCGTCGGCGACGTTGAAGGAAGGCCAGGCCACCTTGTCGAACCAGTGGGCCTCCAGGAAGTCGATGACGAAGGCCCGGGCGACACGGTCGATGTAGTTGCCCAGCGCGCCGCCCAGCACCAGCGGCAGCCCCCACAGCGCCCACTTCTCCTCCGGGTCCGTTCCAGACAGCTTGCGGAAATAGAGGGAGATGAGGAGCACCGCGGCGATGCTCACCACGTGGAAGAGCGGCACCCGCGTCTCGGGCGGGAGGCTGCGGAACATGCCCCACGCGGCGCCCGGGTTCTCCGCGTAGCGGAGGCGGAAGAACGACTCCGAAAGCTCGATGTGCCGGCGGGGCTGGTAGTGCAGCCCGTTGAAGCCCTGGGGAGGCGGGGCGGAGTACATCGCGGCCAGGCGGTCGCCCAGGCGCTCCTTGCCCTCCATCTGGGTGGTCAGCTCGCGGACGACGACGTACTTCGTCCACTGGTCGAGCGCGATGACGCCAAGGGTGACGGCGAGGAGGATGATGTATTTGCGCGGCACGGGCCGGGACTTACACCAGCCGCCGCCCGCCCGTCACGGATTGGGGCTTTTCGTCGGTCGCAACGAGTCCAGCAGCATGAGACTCACCCCGACGCTGATGGCCACGTCCGCCACGTTGAAGGTCGGCCAGCGCATCCCTGGCTGGTTGCGCCAATGCCAGTCAATGAAGTCGATGACGTAGCCACGCAGCAGCCGGTCCACGAAGTTGCCCAGCGCGCCGCCCGCCACCAGCGCCAGGGACACCCGGGCCAGCCGCTGCTCCGCGGGCATGCGCCGGTACATCACGAGGATGAAGCCCATGGCCACCAGGCTCACCACGAGGAAGAAGAGGCGCCGCGCGCCGTCGGGCAGGTCGCCGAAGATGCCCCAGGCCGCGCCCGGGTTCTCCACGTAGCGGAAGTGCCAGTAGTCCTCGATGAAGCGATAGGGCCGCAACACCCGGAACGTCCCGTCCTCGGGCGGCGGGCGGTTGTCCAGGTTCCGCTCGGTGACGAAGCCCGTCACCCGCGCCAGGCCTTCCCGCCCATCCAAGGCATCCGTCAGCCGGGAGACGGCCAGGTACTTGGTCACCTGGTCTGCGGCGAGCACCGCGACAATCACGAGGAGGAGGGACCGATGGGAGGCTTTCATGTCGCGCGCCCTCCTCTATCCCGCCCCCCGGCTCCTGACAACGAAGAGCGCCACCCGCCCCTCTCCTGTCCGCTCGCTCCATCTCCCGGCCAGCATGGGTTTGGGGCATGGTGTCGCCATGCCGCCTGTTGAGCCCGACGTGAATCCTTCAGTCTCCGACACGCCCCCACCCGCCGAGGCCGCGAGCAAGCCCGCGAAGCCCTCGTTGATGGCTCGCTTCAAGAACCTGATGCTCGAATACGGGCCGCTGGCGCTGGTGGTGAACTACGCCATCTTCGGGCTGGTGATTGTGGGCTTCTACGCCGCCATTGAGTTCGGCTTCGAGCCGAGCAGCACTGGCGAGAAGGCGGGCAGCTGGGCGGCGGCCTACGCGGCGTCGCAGGTGGTGAAGCCGCTGCGCCTGGCCGCGGTGTTCGTGCTCACGCCGCTCATCGCCCGGATTCCTCCCGTGGCGCGCTTCATCGAGCGAAACAAGCACAAGTGGAGCTTCTGAGCAGAGACCCGCGGCGGCCCAGGAGGACGGCCGCCGCGAACCCGACAGAGAAGGCGTCCCGTTAGAAGTTGGGGACGAGGAAGTCCTTCACCACGCCCATGTGCTGCATGTTGGAGGCGCTGCTGTCACCGGACTGCACCGGGGCAATCTCCGACAGCGGCCGGTAGGTGCGGCTGTCGAGCACCAGCCCGTTGGCGAAGGTGCTGGAGCCGATGACGGTGGCCTGCTGGTACTGGCGCAGGTCCTGGTCCACCAGAATCTGGTCGTAGGGCTTGTTGCGGTTGCGGTTGGTGCCCGTGGTGCCGTTGTGGTCCGCCGGGTGCGGACCCGCCGTCGTCACGACCTGCCGGAAGGTGGCGAAGCAGGACTCGCTGAAGCTGTCCGTGTTCAGGTCGCCGCCGATGACGAGGTAGTCGTCCTCGGGAATCTGCGAGCGGACCTCGTTGACGATGGCCTGCGCCTCCGCGTTGCGGTTGCTGGCGCTGGAGGTGAGCAGGTGCACGCTCACCGCCCAGAGGTCGCGGGGCCCCGGGATGTCGATGCGCGCCCAGGCGAAGTCCCGGTTGGACACGCGCGGGTCGGGCCACTGGCCGAACTGGATGATGGGCCAGCGGCTGATGATGCCATTGGGGATCTGCGCGCCCGTCTCCCGGGAGTAGTGGAAGCCCGGCGCGATCTGGTCCACCAGCGAGCGGATGTCCGATGACGAGTTGTCCGCGTAGTTGAACTCCTGCATCAGCACGATGTCCGGGTCCACGCCCTTGATGAGGCGGATGCCGTGCCCCGGATCATAGGACTGGTAGTTGCCGCTGCTGAGGTTGGACGCCATCACCCGGATGGCGGTGTGACCCGCCTCCGTTCCGCCGTCAGTCCCCGCGTCGGTGCCGGCATCCGTGCCCGCGTCCGTACCGGCATCCGTGCCCGCGTCCGTACCGGCATCAGTCCCTGCGTCGGTGCCGGCATCCGTGCCCGCGTCCGTGTCCGTACCGGCATCCGTGCCCGCGTCGGGCTCGGTGCCAGCATCCGGCTCCGGGTCGACTCCCGCGTCTTCTTCCTGGGTCCCGCCGTCATCGGTGGCCGTGCCGCCATCCTCCTGGACGCCACCGTCCGTCTCCTCGTGCGAACCGCCGTCCACGCCCGCGTCGGTCTGCTCGCACGCGTTGTTCGGCACGCAGTGGCCGCCCTCGGCACCGTCTCCGGACGAAGGGCAGCAGACCGCATCCGGGTGCTCGCACGCGGTCCGCGGATCACAAGCCCGGACGCACAGGTGGCGGTCATGGGACGCAACGAAGATGCAGGATTCACCCTGCGAGCAGTCCTCCCTGACGCCCTCGGGGCTGCACTCCGTCCAGAGAACCCCTCCATCCTCCAGCGGCTGCGGCACCCGAGGCGGATTGCCCTCACCACACGCCAGGGAAAGAAGTGTGAGCGAAACCGCCGCGCACAGGAGGGAGGTGAGCGTCTTCGTCATGCTGTCGGACTCTGGAGTCGAGAGGTGAATTCGCCGACGACACCCAGGTGCGGACGGCGACGGGAGTATAGGAACCCTCGATGTGACGGTCCTGTGACTTATGGCAGGGCTGAACGATTTTATCTACGCAGTCCCTCTGTAGCGTCACGGGGAGTCTGGCAGACGCGGCTCAGGCGTCCGACTTCCTCAGAAAATAGGAACCCGAGAAGTCACAGAGGCCTAGCGGAAACCCCGCAAGTAATTGCAACTCCGCAACTCTTGCGCAGTCGCCCCAGACCCAGCCTTGAAGTGCGACCCGAACGTTGCCCACGAGTTCCGGCCAGTTACAGTGCCGCCGCTCAGGCATGGCAATTGCGTGGTGAGCAACACTGGCATCGCCCTCAAGGGCCGGAGTCCAAGGGAGTCCCGCGACATGGTGCAACGTCCCACAGCCCGACGGCAGCAAGGTGGCTTCACGCTGCTGCTCGCCATGGGCATCGTCACGATGGTCACCCTCGCGGTGCTCCTCAGCTACGGCATGGTGAGCCGCGAGGCGGAGGTCCAGGGTGACGGCCGCCGCTACAAAGAAGCGTACTTCGCGGCGCAAGCGGGGCTTGCGGAAGCGCGTGAGGCCATGCGCATCCGGCTGGGCGTCGATGAGACCTACACCCCCGCCATCCAGGCCATGCTGGCCCTGCAGGTCAACGAGCCCGGCCTGAACGGTGGAGCCCGACCCTACTTCGAGGTGCTTCCAGGACCGGGCGGGGCGGGAACCTGGAACTCGCTGGCCATCAATGAGGCGGACCTGGCGCCCGCGGAGCGGCAGAGTCCCAGCGGCGAGGATTACGCCGCCTACCCCCGCCAGGAGAACGTGCGCTACCGCGTGTTCCTCCGGGACGACGAGGACGGCGACCCGTCCGGCGCGCTCGACGACAACAAGCAGGTCTGGCTCATCGCCATTGGCGAGGTCGTCGGTCCCGATGGCAGCCGCCCCACGCGCGCCGTCATCCAGGCGCTCATCACCAACGAGAACGCCCCCGCCGTCACCAGCCCGGGAACCGTCATGACCGGCGGTGGCTCCGACAACACCTACAGCACGACGGCTGATGCACCCGACGATTTCAACGACGTCGCGACCCTCTCCTCCGCCCCTTGAGCTGAGCACGCCCATGAAACGACTCTCCCTGTTGTCGCTCCTGCTCCTGCCAGGCCTGGCCGCTGGTGCCTCGGATGAAGGCAAGCTCGCCTTCGACAAGGCCTGCGCGAGCTGCCACACCGTCACGCCGCAGGCCCAGGGCAATGGCAAGCGCACCAAGACGGCGGCGAAGCCCATCCCCACCGAGAAGCGCGGCCGGGGCACCGACCTGGGCCCGCTGATTCTCAAGCGCACGCCCGAACATCTGCGCGCGTGGATTGCTGGCCCCAATCAGGTCAAGCGCAAGACGACCTGCGACACGCGGCTGCTGCCCGTGGATGACCGGGAGCTGCTCCTCACCTACCTGGCGCAGAGCATCCATCCGCCGCCTCCCTCTCGCGAGGAGCTCCTGCGTGAACAGCTCAAGCAGGACCTCGCCACACGCCAGGCGCAGAAGCAGCGCAAGGCGATTGACCCGTCCCGCCGCTCCCAGGGGAAGAAGTGATGCGCACCCTTACCCAGACGCTCGCCGCGTTCGCGCTGCTGACCGCACCGCTCGCGCATGCCCAGGCGGAACCACAAGCACCCGCCCAGCTGTGCGAAGATCAGCTCGACCAGAACAAGCAGCCCGAGTTCTCTGATGAGAACCTGGAGATCCAGGAGTCGACCATCCTCATCACCGAGGACAGTCCCGCCCGGCTCCAGCTCAACACGAACCGCACGGCGCTGAACTCAGAGTTCATCCAGTTCCCGTTCGATCAGAACGTCACCATCAGCTACGTGTACGAGTCCGCCGGCGCATCGCACGCGCTCGGCTACCTCTACATGGACGACCTGGAGGACCGCGGGTACGTCGATGCGGACGGCAACCTGCTGGACGACAACGACAACGGCATCTTCGACCTGCACGAGGACATGTTCAACCTCGCGCCCCGGTCCGGCCCCAAGGCCCGCCCGTACATCGGCGTGAACCGGCGCTGCACGCGAAACTTCACGTCGGACGGCGAGCTGTACAACCAGCCAGAGCTGGCGATGAGCGCCGGATGTAGCAACACGTTCGAAGAGAACACCGACCTCGCGGATGCCCGCCCGGGACTGGGCGGTGAGTGGAACACGACGGACAAGGTGGGCACCTTCGCGTCCGGCACCATCACGGAAGAGAGCTTCTCGGACCGAGGCCTTTTCCCTCACCTCCCCAACCTGCTGGAGCCGCCCTCGGAGGACAACGGCAACATGGGCCTGGGGCGAATGGTCTTCCTGCTCGCCGACGATGACTCCGGCCGTGCCACCCACCGGAACCTGGCGCCCGTGAGAGATGTCGGCGACTACTCCGAAGGCATCCCGGACTACGACGTGTCCGCGTATGACCCGCGTGGCCTGCGGCGCACCACCAACCCGGACAACGGCGTCTCGCCCTATGACCGGACCGTGGACATGGGGATGATTCAAGGCGGCAAGGAAGTCATCTTCTTCATCGTCGCCTACTATGAAAGCAACCACGGCCCCCGCGAGGGCTACGTCTTTCCCTGCCTGAAGCAGGACCCGGATGGCCGGTGCGCGCTGCACCTGCAGACGTCCATCAACGTCTTCTTCTCCAAGTCGGCGTGGAACATGGACCAGAACCCCGAGGGCGGCTCGGTCGTCGCCGAGCGCAACATCGGGTGTCAGTACCTGGAAGGCTGCAACCGCGACAACCCCGCCAACACGCCTGGCCAGGCCTGCCGGGTCGCGGACACCAACGAGTACTACTGCGGCTGGCTGGACGGCCCCATCAACGAGTGGGGCACCACGCTGTACCGGCTGGCGAACGACGAACTCTACGGCAACCTCGTGATGCCCATGGAGAAGGTGACGATTCCCCGGCCTCCGGGCGACCGCAACCCCATGCCGCACGTCATCGTGGGCGCGCCCAGCACGGACCCCTTCCGCTGGATTCTGGGCTTCGAGGACATCCCCGGTGGCGGCGACCGCGACTTCAACGACGTGGTGTTCGTCGTCAACAAGCAGAACGGCGGGAGCACGCGCTCCGCCACGGTGTCTGGAGATATCTCGCCAGACGACGCCAACGACTTCGTCATCACCAAGGTTCGCTTCAAGCGACAGGACGACTTCGCGCCCCAGCCGCGCACGTGCGCCGGAGGGCCGCCGTGTTTCTCCGAAGATGTCCCGGGCGCCTGCACGCCGGAGGATGGTCCCGAGCCCACCATCACCTATTCGCTGGCGGTGGACTGCCGCGTCTGTGAGCCCGACGCGGAGACCGGCGAGATGGAGTGCGTCCCCAATCCGGCGTCCCCCACGTGGTTCCCGGTCCACTTCCCGGAGACGACGCCGCCCACCCAGGAGGTGGAGCTGGACATCATGGCCATGGGCTTCACGGGCTCCCAGCTCTGCTGGAAGGTGGACATCACCAGCCCCAGCGAGCTGTGCCGCCCCATCATCGACGACATCGAGGTGGGCTACCAGGCCGTCCGCGCTGGCAGCTATTCGCGCGCCTCACCGTCCACGCTGGGCAACGTCATCGTCTGGGGCGTGAACGAGACGCCGGGCAGCACCTGGGGCCGGGAAGGAACCTGGCCGGGCAATGGCATGCCCGCGCCCGGCACTCGCGCCTACGACGGCAACAAGGACTTCACCGTCCGCGGGCGGCTCTACCTCAGCTCGCTCTATGACCCGGAGAACCCGAACGTCACCACGGGCGATTTCCGCTGGGACGCGGGCAAGGTGATGGCGCTCTCGTTCGGCACCGACGAGGACCCGCTGACTCGCAAGCTCTATACGATGAGCGCTGGGGGCAACCGCAGCACCCTCTCCGCCGAGATGGAGGACACCAACGGCGCCAGCCCGCTCTTCCCCGACGCGCTCTGCGACCTGGAGCAGAACGGGCGCTACCTGTATGACCTCAACAACGACGGCAAGTGCGGCACGCCCACCGGCAGCCCTCCCGACAAGCGGGTGACAGGGCCCACCAACGACCGCAACTTCCTGCGGGAATGGCTGTACGGCTGGGAGGACCACTATGGCCCCGGGCCGGTCGACCAACGTCGGCCGTGGGCGCTTGGCGGCATCAACATGTCCACCGTCGCGCTCAGCGTGCCGCCGCACATCGATGGCTGGGCCCAGAACGCGCGCGCGGGCGAACGGGACATGTACCGCCGCAACTTCATGGAGCCGCTCTCCTCGCGGCCCACCGTCGCCTACGTGGGCACCATGAGCGGATACCTGCACGCTTTCGCGGCAGGTGTCTTCCGCAACTCCACCCATGACGAGTGCGCGCCTGGCACCCAGGTCCGTGGTTTCTTCGAGCCCACCGCGAACTGCGTCTCGGGCAACATCACCCCCCGCGACTACGGCGACGGCACGGAACTGTTCACGTACATGCCTCGCATGTTGCTGGAGCGCTACCGCAACACCTACGTGCGCTTCAACGGCTCGGGCAACCTGCCCCGACCGTCGATGGATGCCTCGCCGACCATCGCCAACGTGGACTTCGGAATCACGGGACAGCCCGCGTGGACCCCCTCGACCACTTCATCCAAGACCCAGGGCGCCAAGACGGTCCTGGTCAGCGCCTCTGGCAAGAACAGCCCCGCCGTCGTCGCGCTCGACATCACGAACCCCAGCGACGCGTGGTACCCGCTCCCGCTGTGGGAGTTCAACCTGCGTGACACGAGCATCGAGCTCGCGTTCTCCACGGCGAAGGCGGTGGACCCCTCCGTGAATTTCCCGGACAACGCCGGTTCCAGCCACGCGCCGTCGATTGGCCGGCTGACCTGGGGCACCGAAACGGAGGGGAAGTGGACCACCATCGTGGGCACCGACTTCGTGCCTTCGTCGCCGAGCCGTGCCGGCGCCCTCTACCTCATCGACATGAAGACGGGGCAGCCGCTCAACTACGGCGGGACGCCCGGTGGCGTCAGGGCGGGCATCATCACGCTGGACCAGGGCTCTGGCATCGCCGCGGAGACGGCCCTGGTGGACCTCGACCGCGACGGCAACTACGACGTCCTGTACGTGCCCACCACCGCGGGCAACGTCTACCGCATCAACCTGGACCAGGTGGACACGGGCGAACCGCTGGGCCGCAAGGTGAAGACCTGCAAGATTGCCAGTGCCCCCGTCACGCTGTCCGACCACGAGGACGCGGCGACGGGCCAGGACCCCATCTACCAGCAGATCCACTCCAACCTCGGCGTGAACGTCGTGCGCAACACCGGCTCGCCCGTGGTGCGCTTCTACTTCGGTACGGGTGACAACCCGGACGAGTTCTCTGACGGCCCGCCGAACAAGGATAGCTACCGCTACCACCTGCTGGCCTTCGAGGACGCCGACCCCTCTGGCAGGAACGACTGCGAGCTGCTGGAGCCGCTGTGGGTGCAGCAGTTGGATCCGGGGCAGGCGGTGTGGGGCGGCGTCGCGCTGGCAGGCGACAAGGTCTTCGCGACCACGGCCGTTGGCGCGGCCGCGGACATCTGCAACCTGAGCGAGGACGAGAGCGGCCGGTACTACGAGTCCGGGCAGCTTCCGGATGGCAACAGCGCCCCTGAGATGACCAGCGCGGCGCTCGGCGGCCACGGCGTGAACGCGCCGCTGGTCCACGACGGGCACCTCATCGTTCCCACGGCGCTGGGCGAAATCAAGGTGAAGGGCAGCGGCCGCTGGAACACAGGCACTGCCGAGGGCGGAACGGCTCGCTCGAAGCTGCTCATCTACTCGCCGAGCCCGGACGGAAGGATTCAGCAGTGAAGGCACTGAAGACACGCCAGCAGCGGGGCGTCACGCTGCTGGAGGTGCTGGCGACCATGGGTATCCTGTTGATGGGCATTGCCGCGGCGATGCTGGTCGTGACCCAGACCAGCAACGCCAACCGCCGCAGCCTCACCGCCACGCAGGCACAAATCATCGCGGAGCAGGCGATGGAGAACATCACGCTAATGGGGTGCGTGGTGGAGCCGCCGTGCTCCAACCTAGTGGGACAGGATGCGACCTTCACCCTCTTCCAGACGGCCGCGGGGGCGCTGAGTGACGTCCGCCCCACCGACGAGACGGTCATCGCGCGTGAGTACCAGGTCGCCGTCGACGTGGACGTTCCAGCCCAGATCGCCACCATCGAGCCGGGCTCCGTCGTCCCGGCGGACCTGACGCGGGACCTCATTCCCGGCCAGCCTGGTACCGTGGGGAACATCGCGCATGTGCGCGTCAGCGTGAGCTGGCGCGAACCGGGCCGCAGCGACCCACAGGTGGTGGTGCTCCAGACGAGGATGGCGCCGTGATGTCGTCTCTTTTGAGGACTCGAACTCGGGCAGCGCGTGGCTTCACGCTGCTCGAGGTGATGATTGCGAGCGCCATTGGCCTCATCGTGCTCGGCGCGGGCCTGGTCGCTGCGATGCAGATGCAGCGGCGCTCCCATTTCGAGGAACAGACGATGCTGGCTCAGACCACCGGCCGGGTGGTCATGGAGTTGATTTCCGCGGACCTGCAGCGCGCCGGTGCCGGAATGGGCAACGCGCCCATTGTCTTCAGCGACACGCGCACGCAGACGGCCGTCCAGGTGTGGACCGAGCCGGACCTGACGGCAGCGGACGCAACGCGTCCCTTCGCCGCGGATGCCAGCTTCGGGCTGCCACCCGCGGGCCACCTCGAGGAGCTCGTGTCAGACGTCCTGCAGATTCATTGGGGGGACACCCGCGGCATGGTGACGCTGGCCCCTTGTGGCGGCCCCCCTCCCCCGGCTTCGGGCCCCGTACGCACCGGGCCAGAGGGTTTCTGCACCGTCAACAATCCCTCCACCCGGCTCCAGCCCGTCACTGCGCCATCCACGCCCGCGTTCGTGGTGAACCCGAACGAGAATGTGGCCTGCCACGTGCGCGTCACGAACGTGGACACGGCCAGCAACCTCATTACTGCCAACCCTGGCATCGGCGTGGACACCATCAGCAGCGGACCGTGTGCGGAGCCCGCCCAGGGAATCTGGAACTTCGCGAATCCGGTCCAGGACACCTGGCGCATCATGCAGGCGCAGAGCGCGACCTACCGGGTGAACTGGGCCAGCGGAACGCCCACGCTGGAGTACCTGGGCCCCGGTGCGGCGAACTGGGTGGTCCTGAGCCGGGACGTGGAGCACCTCAAGGTCCGGTTCGGCGTCATGAGCCACGTTCCTCCGCTCGGCTTCCGGTGGTTCCCGGACGAGGCCACGAACCTTCCAGAGATTGATGCCTGCACCGCCGTCACGTGCCCCATTGACCAGCATCCGTCGGAAGCGGCCCCTCCCGCGGATGATGACGAGCTGAGGCTCCGCCTGAGGCAGCGCATCCGCGAGGTGGAGGTCACCCTGGTCGTCCGCACGCCGCGGCCGGACCGCGAGGCCTTCGACCCGGACGAGCCCATTGGTAAGGACAAGGAGGAGTTCCCGATTGATGGCTTCAAGCGGCGCACCTTCACCTTCCGGGTGATGCTGCGGAACTTCGCCGCGGGCGGCCTGCAGCCCCCCCTGGTGGGAGAATGAGCATGAAGCACACACGCGGAATCACCCTGCTGGAGATGATGGTGACGGTGGCCATCGCCGCCATCCTGCTCGCCGCGGCGCTGGTGGGCATCCAGACGCCCGTCAACCGTCAGCGCGAGAACGAGGCCACGCGCGAGCTGTGGGCCTCCACGCTCCGCGCCCGGCAGCGCGCCATCTCCACCAACCAGCCCGTGCGCATCGTCGTGGAGGAGGGCGTTCCCCGCGGCGATGGAACACTGCGCACGGTGGCACGGTGGGAGCAACTCCGGTGCGACAATGAATGGGACAACGCGAGCTGTCCCTCCGCTGGCTGCGAGAACACCACCTGCCGCGCCAACCCGGACTGCTGCAGCGAGCTGGGCCCGGACATCGTCATTCCCGTCAGCATGAACGCGGCTGCGATTCACGGGCTCTGCTACATGCCCGGCTCCGGCCGTCCCGTGCGCCCCGGCGACCTGACCTGCATGCGGGACTTCCTGGATGACCAGCCCGCGCTGGATGCCGCGGCCCCGGGAAACCTGCGCTTCGACTTCACCTCGGGCCGCGCGCGCAGCCTCATCATGGTGGAGCCGCGGACAGGCCTGGCCAGCGTGCTGGACTGCGACTCCCAGGCGGCCATCGACCGCCAGGTGGCGGAGTGCGCGAACTGAGCTCGCGCCTCGCCTGAGGAGCCACGCCCCTCCCCGGATTCACCCGCCGGGGAGGGCTTCACGCAGGCGGCCCGCTACGCCGCCAGCGCCTCGCGGCACTTGAGGCAGACCTCACCGCCCTGCCCCACCGCCTCCGAGTACGTCCAGCAGCGCGGGCACTTCTCGCCGTGCGCGGGCAGCACCTCGGCCGTCACGCGGACGCCTTCGCCGAACGCCTGCGCCATTTCCAGCGTCTGCGCCGCGTCCCCCTTCACGTCCGCCAGCTCCACCTGGCTGGTGATGAAGAGGCCCGGCAGCTCGGCCAGGTTCGCCTGGAGGAAGTCGCGCGCCGCGCCCTCCGCCGTCAGCACCACCCGGGCCTCCAGCGACGCGCCGATGCGCTTGTCCCGCCGCGCCGCCTCCAGCACGCCCTGCACCGCGCCGCGCACCGCGAAGAGCTTCGCGTAGCGCTCGGCCAGCGCCGGCTCCAGCTTCGCGGACACCACCGGGAAGCCGCCCAGGAACACGCTCTCCGCCGGCTTGCCCGGCAGCGTCTGCCACGCCTCCTCCGCCGTGAAGCTCATCACCGGCGCCAGCAGCCGCAACAACACCGAGGCCACCTCGTACAGCACCGTCTGCGCGCCGCGCCGGGGCTGCCCGTCCGCGCGCCACGTGTAGAGCCGGTCCTTGAGGATGTCGAAGTACACCGCCGACAAGTCACCCGCGACGAAGTCCACCACCGTCGCGTACACGAGGTGGAACTCGTAGTCCTCGTAGGCCTTGCGCACCCGCGCCACCACCTCCGCCAGCCGCCCCAGCGCCCAGCGGTCCAGCGGCAGCAGCGCCGCCTCCGGCACCGCGTGCGTCGCCGGGTCGAAGTCGTAGAGGTTGCTCAGCGCGTAGCGGACGGTGTTGCGAATCTTCCGGTAGCCCTCCGACAGGCCCTTGAGAATCTGGTCCGACAGGCGCACGTCGTTGCGGTAGTCGCTGGCCGCCACCCACAGGCGCAGCACCTCCGCGCCGTACTGCTGGATGACCTTGTCCGGCGCCACCACGTTGCCGCGGCTCTTGGACATCTTCTCGCCCTGGCCGTCCACCACGAAGCCGTGCGTGAGGCAGGCCTTGTACGGCGACACGTCACGCGTGCCCACCGCCACCAGCATGGACGAATGGAACCAGCCGCGGTGCTGGTCGCTGCCCTCCAGGAAGAGGTCCGCCGGAATCCGCTGCCGCTGCTCCAGCACCGCGGAGAACATGCACGCCGAGTCGAACCACACGTCGAGGATGTCCGTCTCCCGGCGGAACTCCCCCTTGCCGCAGCGCGGGCACTGGAAGTCCGCGCCCAGGAAGTCATTCACCGGCGTGCGGTACCACACGCCCACGCCTTCCTGCTCCACCGCCGCCGCCACCCGCTCCATCAACTCGGGCGACACCACGGCCTCCTCGCAGCCCTCGCAGTAGGCGATGCAGATGGGCACCCCCCACGTCCGCTGCCGGCTGATGGTCCAGTCCGGCCGCGTCTCCAGCATGCCGCGGATGCGGCTGTGCCCCCACGAGGGCACCCACTGCACCTGGTCCACCTGCTCCAGCACCACCTGCCGGAACGTCTGCGTCCCGTGGAACGGCGCGTCCATGGGGATGAACCACTGGTACGTCGCGCTCAGGATGACGGGGTTGCGGCAGCGCCAGCAGTGCGGGTACGTGTGCGCCACCGTGTCCGTGGCGCCGTTGAGCAGCGCGCCCTTCTCCACCAGCAACTGGATGACGACCGGGTTCGCCTCGAACACGCGCCGACCTTCCAGCACCGGCCCCACCGTGTCGTCGTAGCGGCCGTCCGGGCGCACGGGGTTGTAGATGTCCAACCCGTACTTCAGGCCGACCTCGTAGTCCTCCTGGCCGTGCCCCGGCGCGGTGTGCACCAGGCCCGTACCGGCATCCAGCGTCACGTGCTCGCCCAGGATGACGCGGCCCCGGCGCTCGTAGAACGGGTGCTGGTACGTCAGGTGCTCCAGCTCCTCGCCGCGCGCGTAAGCGAGGATGCGCGACGGGTCCACCAGCGCCGCCGCGGACACCTCACCGCCGGGCAGCTCCACGTGCTTCACCGCCAGCTCGTCCGCCTTCACCTCCGCCAGCACCTTGGGCAGCAGCTCCCGCGCCACGCAGATGACGCGCGGGCCGAGCTGGTAGAAGACGTATTCGAACTCCGGGTTGACGGCGACGGCCAGGTTGGACGGCAGCGTCCACGGCGTGGTCGTCCAGATGACGAAGGCCACGTCCTTGCCCTTCAGCGAGGGCACGCGCTCGGCCAGCTCCGCGCCGGCCTGGAAGGCCACGTACACGGAGGGCGAGGTGTGGTGCTCGTACTCCACCTCCGCCTCCGCCAGCGCCGTCTGGTCATACAGGCACCAGTACACGGGCTTCTTGCGGCGGTAGAGCATGCCCCGCTTCGCGAAGGCGGCCAGCTCGCGAATCTCCTGGGCCTCGTAGGTGAAGTCGAGCGTCTTGTACGGCCGCTCCCACGAGCCGAACACGCCCAGGCGCTGGAACTCGGCCTTCTGGATGTCGACGAACTCCAGCGCGTAGGCGCGGCACGCCTCCAGGAAGGCGTCGCGAGCCAGCGTGCGCTTGTCGACTTTCTTGTCCTTCAGCCGCTTCTCCACGGCCTGCTCAATCGGGAGCCCGTGCGTGTCCCAGCCGGGGATGAAGTCACACCGGCGGCCGGACATGTTCCGGTACTTCACCACGATGTCCTTGAGGACCTTGTTGAGCGCGTGGCCCGCGTGCAGGTGGCCGTTGGCGTAGGGCGGACCGTCGGGCAGGACGAAGGGCTCCGCGCCCGCGTTCTGCTCCAGAATCTTCCCCCAAATCCCCCGCTCCGCCCACCAGCCGAGCATGCGCGGCTCAAGCTGCGCCAGGTTCCCCTTCATGGGGAAGTCCGTGCGCGGCAGGTTGACCGAATCCTTGAAGTCCTTGTCCTTCGGGGGCGTGTCGCTCATGTCGAGCGGCCGTAACACGCTCCCTACAGGGCTTCAATCCGAGGTCGGGCTCGCGGGCGCCTGGGCGACGGTCCGGCGCACCACCACCACCACCAGCCGCCCCTCCTTCGTGGGAGCGAACGACAGCTTGATCTCCTCGTTCGCCGAGCGGAACAGGCGCGGCTCCTCTTCACGGAAGCCCGCGTTGCCCAGCTCGGTCCGGTAGAAGGCCTCCACCTCCGCCTGCCGGGCCTCCACGGAGTACGTGAGGGTGCGCGACGACTCCGTCTCCGCCTTCATCGAGTCCGAGGCCCCTGGGAACATCGGCGCCACCGAGGACTGCGGCTGCCGCCGCCCCTGGGCCAGGTTCGCCTCTCCCATGAACACCGTGGTGGTGCCGTCCGGGTTGGCCTGGAGGATGGCCGTGTAGGAGATGAACAGCTTGGTGTCGAGCGCGGTAATCATCGTCTCGCGCAGGAGCTGCGGCTGGAGCGTCGGCTTGGGGACGTGGAGCTCCCAGGCCTGGAAGCGCGACACCAGGTGCTGCCCGATGACCTCTGGCTTCTCCGCGCTGAGCACGGCGGACATCCGGACGGGGACGCCCTCCGAGATGACGGTGCCCGGCACGTCCACCACCGCCACCACCTTGGGCACATCCCAGGTGAACGGCAGGCGCTGGGCGCGCGCGTCCACCGCCATCAGCACCAGCACTCCCGCCAGGAGTCCCTGCAGCACCTGCTTCATCCGTCACTCCTCGAAGAGGGCCATCCCTCCATCACCGGCAGGTTGGCTACTCGACGACGACGCCCTCGTCCGGAACGTCGAACTCCTGAGGCTGAGGGCGCGAGCCCGTCTTGCGAGGCGACTCGATGTTGTCCCGAGGAGGGCAGCGCTTCGAGCACGCCGCGAACTGCTCCTGGAACTTCTTCGTGCACCGCGACGCGCAGGCGGCGTCCCGTCCTCCATTGGGACACCGGGACGTGCACTCCGCCAGCGTCCCCCCGGCCTTGCCGCCACAGTCCGCCTCACACTCGGTCCGCCCGGCCAGCGCCGCAGGAGACGACAGCACCGCCGACATCAGGACCAGCCGAATCCATCCAGAGAAGCGAATCATGTCAGTCGCATTCCTTTCCAAGGAAGCACGCGCCCTTGCTGAAGCGCTGCAGGTGGGCCGCCGCGTAGGGCAGCGTGGTGATGCCGCCCAGCGCCGACCCCGGAGACGTCCCCCAGACGCCCATGTTGATGGGGTCCATCAGGGTGGGGAACTGGTTGAAGTTGATGACGTCCTCGCCCGCGGCGCTGATCCACATCGTCCGCTCCTTCATGCCCAGGCCCACCATGGCCAGGGCCGTGGGCGGCAGCGGATTCCAGAAGAGCGCCTGCTCGGCCAGCATGCTGGCGGCGCCGGGGATGGCGAGCACCGTGGGCGTGTAGATGCTGAACACGGCGGCGTGGTACGACGCGTTGGTGCAAGGCAGGAGCTGGTCCTGCATGATGATGTTGCAGGTGAGGGCCTCCCCCTCGCCCGCCAGGCCCCAGTCGTCAATCAGCATGGAGTAGCTGCCCGTGCAGCGGCCACCCACCGGGCGCCCCACCGCGCAGACCTGCAGGCTGGCGAGCGAGCTCTCCATGTTCCGCTTCTGGTAGAGGCCCGCCTCGCCCTGGTCCAGGAACGAGCTGGGGAAGCGCCACGCGCTCAAGGTCGCCGAGGCGCGGCACGCGGTGCCCCCGTTGTCGCGGTAGGTCGCGCGGGTGACCGCGGTGCCACCCCAGTCCACGCCCACGCCCATCTCACAGTCCACCGCCATGTTGCTGCCGGTGGTGAGCGCCTGGGTGATGCCCGCGCCCGTCGTTGAGGACAGCCCGTTGAAGTCCGCGTAGCGCGCCTGGGCGTCGTTCGCGGCGGCCCGCATGGAGTCGCCCGCGGGGTCGTAGTTCACGGGGATGTAGTGCATCTGCCCGTGCGTACCGTCCCAGAGCGCGGAGATGGCGGCCTCCTGCACCTTCAAGGACAGGAAGCCCACCTCGGCGAAGTGGATGCCGAAGGCGATGATGGTGACGAAGAGCGTGGAGCCAATGGCCGCTTCGACCAGCGACTGGCCCCGGGCATGCCTGGAGCGGAGGGTCTTCTTCATCATTGGATTCCCCTGTATCCCACCGAGCGCAGGGCCCGCAGCGTGCGGGCCGCGGCGGGGGCGCTGAGGTCCAGCGTGTCCGCGGCGTCATCCAGGCCGGACTGGTCCGTGTCCGCCGCCACCAGCGTGGCCCGCCAGAACGGATTGAGCAGGTTGGGCGGCTCGCTCCAGTGGTGGAACGCCACGCTGTGGCCCCGGTGGAAGTAGGCGATGCCCGTGGCCATGGCCGTCTGGACGTCGTTGGGCGTCCCATCCGCCATCTGGAAGCTGCGGTTGTCGAACTGCGTGCCCGTGCTGCCGCGCTCGAAGCGGTAGCGGAAGGAGTAGTCCCACGGGTCCAGCGCCCGGGTGCGCAGGTTGCGCTGCACCACCGCGAAGTTCTTGGGCTGGCCGTAGTTGTTGTCGCCACCATCCAGCAGCTGGGTGAGGTTGTAGTCCAGGAACAGCGGCCAGATGCCCGGGCAGCTCGACACCGGGTTCATGCACGGCATCAACATGTGCCGCATGTACGGATTGGGGTCGCTGCCGCCCGTCCAGCGGTGCTCGGGCGTGGGCATCATGCCGCCGGAGGACACCAGGCTCGCCTCGACGCCCTCCGTGCCACCCACGGCCGCGGGGCACGGCGCGCCGCCGCCGTTGGCCATGTGGTTGTAGAGGTAGAGGATGCTGCCCTCGTCCTCGGCGGTGATGGCGGGCGCGAAGGGCATGATCATCGGCATCTGCCGTCCCTTCTTGCCGAAGTGGGTCGTGCCCTGCGTCGCCACCTCCACCAGCACCATGTCCGGCGGGTTGATGACCCAGGCCAGGTTGGCCAGGTGCGCGACGTAGTCCAGGTCCTGCCGCCACGTGACGAAGTGGAAGCCGCGGCTGCCCATGGCGGCGTTCACCGCGTGCTGCACCGTCGCCGGGACGTCGCACACGGCGCCGCCCTGCGTGCAGGCCAGGCCGCCCGTGAGCTCGTCCTTGTTGACGCCGCCGATGGGGGGCACCTGCCACGCGGCGTCGGTGGCGTTCGCGCCCGGGTTGATGTTGGAGAGGACCTGGTGGGTGAACCGCTGCGAGTCCACCGCGTCCTTCAGCTCCTGGTAGTTCTGCTGCTGGGCGAGGTACAGCGCGTTCTGCGCCAGCTGGTGCCCGCGCATCTGGAGCGCGAACAGCGGCTCATACGACTGGAACACGGCGTTGACCCGCTGGTCCTCCATGCGGAGCTTGCGCTGCAGGTTGCCCAGGTCGCGCAGGCCCTTGTTGCCGCACCGGCAGCGCCGCGCGCACGACGAGCTCTTCCAGGCGCAGGGGCAGCCGGTGATGACGTTCAGTTGATACGGCCACTCCCAGTCGCTGTAGCCCCCGCGGGCGGCGTTGAGCTGCGCGCGGTAGAGGCTGGCCCAGCTCACCAGGCTGGCGGCGCCGGCTTGGGCCACCGCGTGCGCAATCTGCACGCGGTTGATGATGGCGATGTTGTTGAAGGTGCGCGCGGTGGCCACCGCGTTGGAGAAGGCCGCCGCGTCCGCCACCGTCTGGGCCTCGATGCGCTCACGCACCTTCATGGTGAAGGACAGCGTCAACGTCACCATCAGCACCAGGAGCAGCGTGCTGAGCGCGAACAGCACCATCGTCTGGCCACGGGAATGAGAGCGCTTCATCTGGGACAGTCCATGGAGGCGAAGTGACGCGCCTTGACGGGCGTCATCATCCGCATGGTGAAACTGGTTTCAATGGGGAAGACGTACTCACGGCGGCCCACGCGGCTGGCCAGCTCGTCGCGGACGTCCGCCGCCAGCGCGTAAGGGCTGGGGAACTCGCCGGCCCCCCAGTTCGCGTTGCGCTCCGCCAGCACCAGCGGATTGGCCGCCGTGTAGTCCTGGATGCCGAGCTGCGCGAGGAACATCCGCGACATCACCCAGTTCGCGAAGGGGATGCGCATGGGGTACCAGTAGATGAGCCGTACCTCCAGGCGCCGCAGGTGCCCCGGGTCGTCGAAGCCACGGTCCTGCGGGCTCTCCACGCCGCCGCCCGCCAGCCCCCGGTTGATCCACACGATGCTGCCGGTGTGCACGCCGTCCAGCCCGGCCTGGTACCGGTTGTCCCGGCGCGGCGCAAAGGCCATGGCCAGCCGCTCGGGCGCGCCCGCGCCGCCGCCGTGCTCGCCGCCCACCTGCGGCACCCGCATGCCGATGAAGGAGTGGAACGAAGGCAACAAGGCGAGGATGGCCGCGTGGCTCATCCGCTCGCACTCACCGTGGGCCACGCTGCCCGCGCGCGTCGCGCGGAAGGCCGCGTACTGCGCGAGCACGCGCGCCTGCAGCATCAGGAACAGCTGAAGCGTGCCCAGGACCAGGAACACGACGAGCGGAAGCGATAAAGCCGCCTCCACCATCGCCTGACCGGACTGCCTTCCTCGGCTCGGACGCTGTGAATTCATGGCGAACGTATGTTCCGGGGATTCAGCCGTGATCGGACATACGTCAACTTGACGGGGCGTTCCTTGCATTTCACACAGGAGAGCACGACTCCGCGACAACCGCGTTTTTCTAGCGTGAAACAACCGAGTTACAGCCTCCCTCCGGTTGCTCCTGGGGTTAGCGTGACTTCATCCCCTTTGTGTCCAGCTGGTACTTTTTCACCAGCCGCTCAATGGACTTCCGGTGGAGCCCGCTCTCACGGGCGGCGCGAGACAGGTTTCCTTCGCAGCGCGTCAACACGCTGGAGATGTATTCGCGCTCGAAGTTCTCCAGGAGCTGCTCCTTGGCGTCCTTGAAGGAGAGGTGCTCGTTGAAGGGTAGCGGCCCTTCGCGAATCTGTCCCCGCACGCGGGGTGGCAGGTGCGCGGGCTGAATCTCCTCGCCCTCGCTGAAGGTGAGGACGTGAGACAACACGTTCATCAGCTCGCGCACGTTGCCGGGCCATGAATACGACATCAGCAGGCCCAGGGACTCCGCGGAGAAGCGCTTCTTGCCGTGCTTGCCCACCACTTCCGGGTCCGCGAGCGCGCGCTTGAGGATGAGGGGGATGTCGTCGCGGCGCTGGCGCAGCGGCGGCAACTGGATGGTGATGACGGACAGGCGGAAGTAGAGGTCCTCGCGGAAGCCGCCGCACTGAATCTCCTTCATCAGGTCGCGGTTGGTGGCGGCGATGACGCGGCAGTCCACCTCGATGACGTCGTTGCCGCCCACGCGCCGCACCTCGTGGTTCTCCAGCACGCGCAGCAGCTTGGGCTGAAGGTCCAGCCGCAGCTCGCCCAGCTCATCCAGGAAGATGGTGCCCCCGTGCGCGCGCTCGAAGGCGCCCGGCCGGCTGCTCACCGCGCCGGTGAAGGCGCCCTTCTCGTGGCCGAACAGCTCGCTCTCGATGAGGTTGGGGGGAATGGCGCCGCAGTCCAGCACCTCCATGGGCCCCTTCGTGCGGCCGGACAGCTCATGGATGGCGCGCGCCACCAGCTCCTTCCCCGTGCCCGTCTCACCTTGGATGATGACGGACACATTCATGGGGGCGATCTTCTTGATGAGGCCGAATATCTGCCGCATCTTCACGCTCTGCCCCACCATGTCGCACAGCTCGCCCTCGCGGTCGGGCTCGATGGTGACCTCCTCATCCAGCGGCGCGAAGGTCAGCACCGACGAGCCCGCGCGAATCTGCGAGCCCGGTGACAGGTAGGCCCGCTCGATGCGCCGGCCATCCAGGAAGGTGCCGTTGGTGGAGCCCAGGTCCACCAGCAGGTAGCCCCGCTCGGTGAACTGGATTTCGAAGTGGTGGCGGCTGGCGGTGCGGTCCTCCACCAGCACCAGGTCATTGCCAGGATGCGCGCCGCAGCGCAGCCGCTCCTTGTCGCTCACCACCGAGCGGCCGGTGTCCGGCCCCGCGGTGACGGCCAGGCGGCACTTGTGGAGCTTCACCGTGGTGCGCGGGTCCACCACGAGCGTTTCGCCCAACAACGGGGAGTGGTTCAGGTCTTGTCCGACGTCGCCGGGACTGGTGTGGATGTCGTCAGGGTGCAGAGGGGGAGCACTCATCTGCGCGCGAGGATACCAAAGGCCCCCCACGAGGCCCGCTCCTCGCGGGCGTCCGTGCTAGGCTCCCCCTCTGCACCCTGACGACATCCACACCAGTC
>NZ_JABXEP010000072.1:0-40258 GCF_013372605.1 Myxococcus sp. AM009 | reverse complement strand
GAGGAAAGCATCACCCAGACTGCACGTTGGAAGACATCGTCCTGGTGGACGGGGTGGACCCACCCCGTCCACCAGGACGATGTCTTCCAACGTGCAGTCTGGGTGATGCTTTCCTCACCGGCGGCACGCCCGACAGGGTGCCTCGGGGGGGGAGTCACCACATGATGCGCCGTTGGACGTTCGCTCAGCGCGTGAGTGCGGGCCTGTGCGCCTGCCTGTTCGCCGGGTTGCTGCTGCTCGCGACGCTGCTGTCCGCTGTCTTCGCGCAAGCCAGCATGCCCCTGGGCCACGGCGCCCTGCCCCAGGCCGTGCTGGCGGGGCTGCTGGGGCTGGCCTGCGTGGCGGCGCTGGGCTTCGTGCTCCACCGCGCGCTGGCGCCGCTGCACGCGCGCCACCAGTCCAGCGAGCAGCACCTGCAGCTCCTCATGGACGGGGTGACGGACTACGCGCTGTGCTTCCTGGACTGGCACGGCCGGGTGACGGCGTGGAACGCGGGCGCCGAGCGCCTCACGGGCTGGTCCGAGGTGGAGCTCGCCGGACGCGACACGGACCGCATCTACCCGGTGGACCAGGTGGCCGCTGGCGTGCCCCGCGCGCACCGGGAGCGGGCCGCGCGCGAAGGGCGCCTGCTGGCGGAGGGCTGGCGGGTGCGCCGCGATGGCAGCCGCTTCTGGGCGGAGACGCTGCTCACCGCGCTGTACGACGCGCACGGCCGGCTGCGCGGCTTCGTGATGGTGACGCGCGACATCACCGAGCGCCGCCGGATGGAGCGGGCCCAGGCGCTCTTCGCGGAGGCCGGCCGCGTGCTCCAGCCGCTGTCAGGCGCGCGCGAAGTCGGCGAGGCCCTCACCCGGCTGTGTGTGCCCGAGGTGGCGGACGCCTGCATCCTCTTCCTCCCCTCCGAGGACGGCACGGTGCGTCCGCACGCGGTGGCCTGCGAGGACCTGGCCGCCACCCACCACATGTGGGAGCCGCTGCTGCGGTGTCCGGAGGACGGCGAGGTGGGCCCCTCCCGCGTGGTGCGCACGGGCCGCAGCGAGCTGCTGCCGGAGCTGGACGGCGCCCGTCTCCCGCCGGCGCTGGAGGGCAGCGCGCATGGCGAGCTGCTGGGCGCGCTGGGCGTGACGTCCGCCCTCACGGTGCCGCTGGCGGTGGGCTCCCGCGTGCTGGGCGCGCTGTGCCTGCTGTCCACCGGCACGCACCGCCGCTTCGGCGAGGTGGACCGGGCCTTCATGGAGGAGCTGGCGGCGCGCGCCGCGCTCGCGCTCGACAACGCCCGGCTGCTGGCGCAGGCGCAGGACGCGCTGGAGCTCATCGGCGTCGCCGCGCACGACCTGGGCAACCCGCTCAGCTCGCTCCAACTGCGGCTGCGGCGCCTGTCCATGCAGAGCGCCGGCAGCGCCGACACGCGGCTTCGCGACGGCCTGGCCGGCGCCGAGAGCGAGACGCGGCGCCTGGGCCGGCTGGTGCACAACCTCCTGGACCTGTCCCGCCTGTCGGCTGGGCGCATGGTGCTGGACACGGAGCCGCTGGACCTGGCGCACCTGGTGCGCGAGGTGGCGGAGCGCCACGGCGACCAGGCCAGCGCCGCGGGCTGCGCCCTCAGCGTCCGCGTGGAGGAAGGCGCCACCGGCCAGTGGGACCGGCAGCGCCTGGACCGCGTCGTCACCAACCTGCTGAGCAACGCCCTCAAGTTCGGCCGCGGCCACCCCGTGGAGCTGCGCGTCCAGGCGGACGCCCACCGCGTCCGCTTCGCCGTCCGGGACGGCGGCATCGGCATTGGCGTGGAGGCCCAGCAGCGCCTCTTCCACCGCTTCCAACGCGTCCATGACGGCGGCCAGCACCCCGGCACCGGCCTGGGGCTCTACATCGTCCGCCAGCTCGTCGAGGCCCACGGGGGCACCATCCACGTCCAGAGCCGCACCGGGGAAGGCGCGGAATTCACAATTGAGCTTCCTCGCAGGACAAACAAGGAATCCTGCTCGGTGAATGAAGTGCAGGTATGACCTTGTGGGTGAGGCAGCCCCGCGGGGCCGCCATTCATCTCCTTGAAAACACAGCAAGTTCGACTCCAGGCGGATTGTTTTCCCAAAAGTTGAACAAATCTGCTGGTTGCAGATAATCTTCGTACGGCTAAAAAGGCTCGAACCGGGGAAACCCGGAAACGGGAGAGGTCCGGCCCACACCGCCCCACAGGCGACGGGTTACAGGACCCACTGGCCCCAGGCGCCATGGCGGCGTCGGCTTTCACACGTACGAGGAGTTGCATCATGGGTGGACTTGGAGCCCCCCGGGCCCTGCTCGCGTCGCTGGCCGGGCTGATGCTCGCTTGCGGCGGACAGGATGCCCCGGACGCAGCCTCGCTGGACGCGCAGGCGCTGGAGACGGCCTCACTGGAGGCGGCGTTGCTGGAGACGGTGTCACCGAAGCCGGCCCCGCCGGACGGCCACCTCATGGACAAGGCGGCCCTGGACGCGGACGCCCCGGCGCTGTTCGGCGGCTGGCCGTGGCCTGACAAGACGCCCGCGGTGGGGCTGGCGCTCGAGGTGGAGAACGGCGTGGGCACGCCGCTGCGCGTGCGGCAGGGCGCCACCTTCTTCATCAACCAGATTGATATCCGCGCCTTCGTCAACTCCACCCGGGACGAGGGGCTGCGCAACCTCATCGCGCGCAGTGACTTCGGCGGCCTGGGCTGGTGGGGCGTGCGCCAGGTGGACCAGGAGTCCGTGGGCGCGCCGGGGCCCTATACCCGCCGCCGCTACTACCGGGGCGCGGCGTGGATGGACCTGCCCAGCCACTTCATCGTGGAGCCGGTGGACTCGCGCGGCCGGCTCACCGGCGTCCCCATCCTGCTCAACGCGGGCACCGAGCATCAGCGCCGCGCGGGCCTGGATGACTTCTTCATCCGCCGCTTCCGCGGCATCCAGACGGCCAGCAACTGCGCCACACCCGACGACTGCTCGGCCTCCACGTCCTTCGAGGAGGAGGCCATCCTGGAGCTGCGCAACGCGTACGAGCACGCCCAGCGCCAGACGCTCACGCTCCGCTCCGACACGCGCAAGCTGCGCCTGCGCTGGAGCCTGCGCCCGGCGGCCCCCTACGAAATCCCGGTGGAGCAGGTGGTGGACGGCCGCTACACCTACGGCTTCCGCATCGGCGTGGAGGCCCTCACCCCGCCGCGCCCGGACGGCACCTACGCCCCCGGCACGGAAATCTCCTTCCAGCTCACCCTGCGGGATGGCGCGGGCAACCGGCTCCACCCAAAGGGCTACCTGCCGCCCTACAACGAAGTGGCGCCCGACGGCACCGACTCCGGGCTGCAGTACTACCGGGCCTTCTTCGACGCGACGGCCACCTACTACCGGCGCAAGCACCGCGAGCGCATGCTGATGACGCAAATCATCGGGCCGGCGCAGCACATCCAGCCCATCCGCTCCATCGTCCCGCTGGAGGCCTTCCTGGACCCCGAGGTGGACGAGCAGGTGGTGGCCACGCCCGAGCGCGACGGCGTCTTCTCCCAGTTCGCCACCCTGCCCTTCGCCAACGTCCTCTTCGGCGGCGCCTTCATCGACCCGAACCTCTGGAACCAGCCCAACACGGACACCTGGCAGTTCAAGCTGCCGGACAACGCCGCGCCCGGCACCTACCTGGTGACGGTGAAGGGCCGCCGCGCGTACCTGGGCGAGGACCTCCCCGCGACGACGACCCTCGAAATCCAGGTGGGGACGAAGCAGCGCACCCAGCCCAGGCTGACCACGGGCCCCTGCACCTCCTGCCACAGCAAGGGCGGCGAGCTGGGCGTGGTGCTCCACGCCAACGACAACCGCGCCGCCTGCGCCGGGTGCCACGCCCCGCTCGCCTTCGAGCTGGAGGGCCCCATCTTCGTGCGCACCCACTTCATCCACTCGCGGTCCAACCGCTTTGACGCACCGCTCCAGCAGTGCGCGTCCTGTCACCAGACGAAGGAGAGCATCCAGCGCACCAGCAAGGCCGCCTGCCTGTCCTGTCACAAGAGCTATCCGGACAGTCACGTGGCGCAATTCGGACCCATCGAGAGCATGTATGTGGGGGGCGGCGCGGAGTCTTTCCAGCAGTGCACCGGCGCCTGTCATACTCGGCACCCCGGCAGCGGCCTCTAACCCCCGCTCGCGCAACCCGGAGTACCTCCATGGCTCAGGTCAAGATGCAGACGGCTCGCACCACGTTGAGGGAGCCGGATGCCGCCGCGGAGGACCTCCTGAGTCAGCTGGGCAGCGACACGCCCCGCCTGGTGACGATGTTCGCCTCGCGGGAGCGTGACCAGCAGGCGCTCAACCGCGCCGTGCGTCAGCGGCTGCCGGCGGGCACGCGCCTGATTGGCGCCACCACCGCGGGCGAGCTGGACAACACCGGCATCCACGAGGGCAGCGTGGTGATGAGCGCCCTCTTCGGTGACTTCGAGGTGGGCCTGGGCCTGGGCACCGGCCTGTCCGTGGACGCCATCAGCGCGGGCGCCACCTCCATCAAGCGCGCGTGCGAGGATTTGGGCGTGCGGCAGCAGGACCTGGACCCGCGCCGCTACGTGGGCCTCGTGATTGACGACGGCTTCCGCTACAAGAAGGAAGAGCTGCTGCTCGGCATCCTGGAGAAGTGCCAGACGCTGGTGCTGGTGGGCGGCGGCGCCAGCGACACCAACCGGGACCCGGCCAAGCAGTCCGCCATGGTCCACGTGGACGGCGAGGTCGCCACCGACGCGGTGCTGGTGGCCCTCTTCAAGACGAGCGCGCCCTGGGCCGCGCTCCGCTCCCACTGGTACGTGCCCACCGGCGAGAAGCTCACCATCACCAAGGTGGACGAAAGCCACACCCGCGCGCTCGAAATCGACGGGCGCCCGGCGGCGAAGCGCTACGCGGAAATCCTGGGCGTGGGCGTGGACGAGCTGGAGTTCGGCACGCCCCGGGGCTTCGCCGTGCGGCCCACCGCCCTGCGCGTGGGCCGGGAGTACTTCATCCGCGCCGCCTGGAGCCCGCAGGAGGACGGCTCCATCCTCTTCGCCAACCTGCTGGAGGAAGGCACCGAGCTGGAGCTGATGAAGCTGGGCGACATGGCCGGCATGACGCGCAGCTTCTTCACCGACGAGGTCCCCCGCAGGGTCCAGAAGCCCCAGGCCGCCCTGCTTTTCCATTGTGGTGGACGCATGTGGTACGCCAGCGCCACCAACAGCGTGCAGCAATTGGCGGAAACGCTGAAGGCCGCACCCACCGCCGCTGGTATGAACGTGCACTTCGAAATCTATTCGGGGTTCCACATCAACACCACGCTGACCGCGCTGGTCTTCGGGGCGAACTGAGCCATGGCCTCCTCCCAGCCTCCCTCTGAGTCTCCGGCGGACAATGCGTCGCTCCTGCTCGTGGCCGGCGAGCGCGAGTGCCAGCGCGTGGAGGAAGCCCTCCAGCGCGCCGGGGTGACGGTGGTGACGGAGCGCGCCACCACGGCGGCCGCGGCGGAGGCCGCGCTGTCACGCACGTGGGGCCTGGTGCTGTGCGGCGCGGAAGTGCCCGACATGGGCTTCGCCGAGGTCAAGGCGCTGTGGAGCAAGTACGGCAAGGAGCTGCCCTTCGTGGTGCTGTCGCGCGACTGGAGCGAGGACACGCTGGAGGCCAGCGTGCGCGCCGGAGCGCTCGACTACATCACCGAGGACCGCTTCAGCCGCCTGGCGCCCGTGGTGCAACGCGAGCTGCGGATGACGGCGGACCGCCGCCGCCACACCGCCACCGCGGAGCAGCTGGAGCGCACCAACTACCTGATGGAGAACATCATCGACGCGATTCCGTTCGTCCTCTTCGTGAAGGACGCACAGACGCGCCGGCTGGTGGTGGCGAACAAGACGTTCGCGGACGCCTTCCGCGTCACCAAGCAGTGGCTGCTGGGGAAGCTGGACCACGACTACTTCCCCAAGGAGCAGGCTGACTCGTTCATCGCCATCGACTCGGAGATTCTCGAAACCCGGCAGATGAAGTCCTTCGAGGAGGTGGCCCGCGCCGACGGCGTGGACCGCATCTTCGCCACGCGCAAGCTGCCCTTGCTGGACGAGCAGGGCGTGGCCCGCTACGTGATGGGCGTCACCGAGGACATCACCGAGCGCAAGCAGCATGAAGAGATGCTGCGCGCGTCCAAGGCGGAGCTGGAGGCGGCCAACAAGCAGCTCGCCGCCAGCCTGGAGGAAATCAAGCGCACCCGCGCCGTGTCCGCCCGCTCGCTGGCGTCCTACCAGCAGCGCGCGCTGCAGATGGAAATCATCCGCCAGCAGAACGAGGACCTGGACCGGCTGGCCCAGGAGCTGGCGGTGGCCAAGCGCAACGAGGAGGAGCGCGCCCGGGAAGCGGAGGCCGCCGCCCGCCTCAAGAGCGAGTTCCTGGCCAACTTCAGCCACGAAATCCGCACCCCGCTCAACGGCATCATCGGCTACTGCGACCTGCTGATGCGCGAGGAGGGCCAGCGGCTGACGGCGCACGGCCGCCGCGACCTCAACGTCGTGAAGACGAACGCCAAGACGCTGCTGGCGCTCATCAACGACATCCTGGACCTGTCCAAGATTGAGTCCGGCCGCGTGGAGGTCGTCACCGAGCAGGTGGACGTGCAGGAGCTGGCCGAGGAGTGCCTGGCCACGGTGAAGGAGTACCTCAAGGGCAAGGACGTGGCCCTCACCACCAACATCGACCCGTCCGCCCGCATGCTCCGCTCGGACGCGCTGAAGCTGCGGCAGATCATGCTCAACCTGCTCAGCAACGCCGCCAAGTTCACCGACGCGGGCGAGGTGTCGCTGAGCCTGGCCCCCTCTGGCGGCGAGGTCGTCATGACGGTGGAGGACACCGGCGTCGGCATCCCCTCCGACCAGCTGCCCTTCATCTTCGAGAAGTTCCGTCAGGTGGACGGCTCCACCACGCGCAAGGTGGGCGGCACCGGGCTGGGGCTGGCCATTGTCCGCGAGCTGTCCCGCGTGCTGGGCGGCACCGTGTCCGTGAGCTCCACGCTGGGCCGCGGCACCACCTTCACGGTGCGCCTGCCCTCCACCCTGGAGTCGCCGGACAACGGCGGCGGCCCGCACCTGGAGCGCGGCGTGCCCGTGTCGGAGGTGGCCCAGCACGTGGGCACCCTGGCGCAGCCGGGCAGCACGGTGCTGGTGGTGGACGACGACCCGCTCATCCAGCAGCTGGTGGCCGGACAGCTGGAGCCCGCCGGCTTCAAGGTGGTGGTGGCCGAGGACGGCATCGCCGCCCTCAAGCGGGCCCGCGAGCTGCGGCCCCAGGCCATCCTCCTGGACATCCACCTGCCCAAGCTGGACGGCTGGTCGGTGCTCAGCCAGCTCAAGAGCGAGCCCTCGCTGGCCGGCATCCCCGTCATCCTCATCTCCGTGGAGGAGCAGCGCGCGCGCGGCTTCTCCCTGGGCGCGTGCGAGTACCTGGTCAAGCCGGTGGAGCCGGACCGGTTGGTGGAGGTGGTGCAGCGCAGCCTCCATCAGACGGCCGGCGCCACCACCAGCGTGGGCGAGGTGCTGGTGGTGGACGACGACTCGGCCACCCGCGAGCTGGTCAGCCGCAACCTGCGCCGCGCCGGCTTCTCCACCTCCGAGGCCCGCAACGGCGAGGACGCCCTGCTCAAGGCGCGCGTGTCCCCGCCCGCCCTGGTGGTGCTGGACTTGATGATGCCCAACCTGGACGGCTTCGAGGTGCTGCGCCGGCTGCGCGCGGAGAAGCTCCAGGTGCCCGTGGTGGTGCTCACCGGCAAGACGCTCTCCGAGGAGGAAGAGGCCCTCTTGCGTGACGGCTTCGCCGGCTTCGTGAAGAAGGGCGGCCACGCGCTGGAGGACGTCATCGCCCAGGCCAAGGGCCTGCTGCTGTCCCAGCGCGCCGCCAGCGCCGGCAAGCGGGCCCGCATCCTCTATGTGGAGGACAGCGCGCAGAACCGCGACATCGTCCGGCGCTACCTCAACGGCCACTTCGAGGTCATTGAAGCGGAGGACGGCGAGCACGGCCTGGAGCGCGCCATCCGCGACGCCCCGGACCTCATCCTGATGGACCTGTCGCTCCCCCGCCTGGACGGCTGGGAGGTCACCCGCAGGTTGCGAGCCCTACCCGCCGCGGCCAATGTCCCCGTCATCGCGGTGACGGCGCACGCGGGGCGGGAGTACCAGGACAAGGCACACGAGGCCGGCTGCACCGCGTACCTCACCAAGCCCCTTGATCGTGACCAGTTGCTCGAGATGATTCGAAAGCATCTAGGGAGAACCCATGTCTGAAGAAAAAGCGCGCGTCCTGGTGGTGGACGACGACCCGGACCTGCTCGACCTCGTACAGCGCTCGCTGAGCGCCTACGGCTTCGAGGTGCTCACGCACACCTCCGCGCTGGGTGTCTCCAACCTCGTCCGCTCGGTGGAGCCGGACTTCGTCCTCATCGACGTGAACTTCCCGGCCCTCAAGGGCGACAAGGTCGTCAACCTGGCGCGCCAGTACGCGCTGCCGAAGACGAAGTTCATCCTCTATTCAGCATCCGACGAATCGAAGCTGCGCTCCCTGGCGCTCGCGTCCGGTGCGGACGGATATATCTCCAAAAGCGTGCAGGGCGAGGAGTTGGCTCAGCGCCTGCGCGCCTTCCACCTGAAGCCCCGGCCACCCACACCGACGCCCGCTCCCTGAACGCCGGATGACATGCCCGCGGGTGCCGGTGGGACGGCGCCCGCGATTCCACACCTTCCGAGCCACCCCCCTCAGGAGGGCCGCATGAGCGCGTCCATCGATTACAGTTACGCCGAAAAACTACGACTCGAACTGGCAGAACCCCTCTTCAACCCGCTCTTGAAGAAGTGGGTGGGCAAGGGCGAGCTCGACTACGAGGTCTACCTCAAGACGCCCACGCTGCTGTCGCTGCAGGCGGCGGACGGCGAGCGCGTCGCCCACGACGAGCTGATGTTCCAGGTGGTGCACCAGGCGCAGGAGCTCTGGCTGAAGCTGGCCTCGCGCGAGGCGGTGGAAGTCGTGGCCGAGCTGGACAGGGACGCCCTGTGGGCGGCCTCGTCGCGGCTGGAGCGCATCTGCCGGGTGCTCCTGGCGGTGAAGCAGGAGCTGGCCATCCTGGAGACGATGACGCCGGACACCTACCAGGTCATCCGGCGCAGCCTGGGCAACGGCAGCGGCCAGGAGTCCCCCGGCTACAACATGCTGCGGCGGGTGGCGCAGGGGCTGGAGGGCGCCCTGGAGCGGCTGCTCGCGCGGCGGGGGCAGACGCTGACCACGGTGTACACCGCGTGCGGCCCGGATGACCTGAAGCGCCTGTGCGAGCAGCTGGTGGACCTGGACGAGGCCTTCCAGGGCTGGCTCCACGCCCACTTCCAGCTCGTGCGCCGCACCATTGGCGTGGACCGCTCCGTGAAGGCGCTGGACGGCCTGCCCACGCAGGTGCTCGCGGGGCGGATGACGCTGCCGCTGTTCCGCCAGCTCTGGGACGTGCGGCTGGAGCTGACGTCCGGGTGGCAGCGCGAAGGCGGCCTCGCCCCGGGCGCCACCCGGGCCCCTCCAGGCGGCGGCTGCCCCATGGCGCACGCGGCCAGGATGCAGGTGGAACAGCCATGAAGGGGGCGGCCACGGCCCTGGCCACCACCCCTCGCGCGCTGCTCCACCTGCTGGTCAACGGCGCCCGCGCCGTGGACGTGTTGCAGACCTCCCTGGAGCTGGGGCTGCTGGACGCCCTGGAGCCGGGCCCCGTCACCCTGGAAGCGCTGGCGGCGCGGCACCGGCTGGTGCCCGTGCGGCTCTACAAGCTGCTCGACTGTCTGGAGAGCCTGGGGCTGGTGCTGCGCGAGCAGCCCACCGACGCCCTGGCGTCCGCGCGCTACCAGGCCGTCCCTGGCTTGCGCGCCGCCGCCCAGGCCGTGCTGGGGCCGCAGTCCCTGGAGAAGGACCGGGAGCGCTACGCCTGGCGCGAGCTGCATGGGCACCTGCCCCAGGTGCTGCGCGGCGAGCGCTCCATGCCCCCCGCCGCCTTCGACTGGCCCCCGCGCACCGCCGAGCAGGTGGCGGGCTTCGAGGCCAGCATGGCCGCGGGCCTGCCCCCCATCCTGGAGACGCTGCGCGCCCATCGCGACCGGCTGTGGGCGCGCGGCGGGCGCGCGCTCGACGTGGGCGGGGGTGACGGCACGCTGGCCGCCCACCTGGCGAGCGAGCACCCGGGCCTCCGCGTGGACGTGTTCAACCTGCCCGCCACCGAGCCGCTGGTGGCGCGCACCCGCGAGCGCTTCGGCCTTCCCGCCGAACGCCTGGGCTTCCAGGGCGGCGACTTCCTCGAGGAGCCGCTGCCCGGCGGCTACGACACGCTCTGCTTCGTGCGGGTGCTGCATGACTGGCCCGCGGACACGGCGCGCGCGCTGCTCGTGGCCGCGCGCGACGCGCTCCCGCCCGGCGGCCGCGTCCTCATCTGCGAGGAGTTCCGCACCCCGGAGCGGCTGGCGGCCCAGTTCTTCTGGTCCTACTTCCTCATGGGCGTGGACTCCTGCGTGAGCCGCCTGCGCGAGGTGGAGCACTACCTGCGCGTGCTGGACGAGACGGGCTTCAAGGACGCCGAGGTCCTCCCCGGCCCCTTCGAGCTCATCCTGGCCCACCGGTAAAAACGATAGGACTCCCCAGGTCAGGTCACTTGTTCGTCCCCCAAGTGTCACCGGCCCCGCCGCGCCGCGCCTGGGCAGCGCTGGTAGAATGGGCTCACCCCGTGCCTGGGGAAGCCCTGGCACGGCTTCTGCAAAATCCCAGTCCGTAGCGCGTGTAGCACGGCAGCGACGCAGTCCGACAAAGAGGAGGGACTCCGCATGAAGAAGCAGGGTTCACGCAGGTCGGATGAAGGCTCGGAGAAGGCGGTCCGCGGGCTGGTGACGCAGCCGCAAGGCACGGGGAGCTGGACGCCCCCCGCCGCGGACGGAGAGGTCCGCATCCCCGTGGAGGAAGGCGTGGAGCTCAGGGGCCTGCTCCAGGTGCCGCCAGGCGCCACCGGCGTGGTGGTGATGGTCCGGGGCCACGGCAGCAGCCGCCGCGGCGTCACGGACCTGGAGGTCGCCCGGCTGCTGCAGAACGAGGGGCTGGCCACCCTCGCGGTGGACCTGCTGACGGCGGCGGAAGAGGAGGCCTGCCGCGAGCGGGACCTGCGCTTCAACCTGGGCCTCTTCGGCGGACGCCTGGCGGGCGTGGCGCGCTGGCTGCGCAGGGCGCCTCGCACCAGCGCCCTGCGCATTGGCTACTTCGGGGCGTACACGGGCGCGGCCGCGGCCCTGGCCGCCGCGGCGATGCGGCCGGAGGCGGTGGACGCGGTGGTGTGCCGGGGCGGACGCCTGGCGCAGCCGGGGGCGACGCTGGCCCGGGTGCGCGCGCCCACGATGCTCATCGTCGGCGCGGAGGACTCGTCCGCGCAGGAGCCCCACCGCCGCACGTACGCCGCGATGACGGCGGAGAAGCGCCTGGAGGTCATCCCCGGCGCCACGCACCGCTTCGAGGAGCCCGGCACGCTGACGCAGATGGTGGACCTGGCGTGCCTCTGGTTCCTCCAGCACCTGGGCGCGCCGCGCTGGGACTCCCTGCCCGCGCCGCGCGCCGCCGGGAGCTGAGAGCCCCGGCGCCTTCCACCTGAATGGGCCAGGGCAGCCAGCAGCGCTGCCCTGGCCCCCAGGAGACGCCCAGGCGTGGGGGGAGGAGGCGCGCGGGGCGCCTGACGCCCAGGCACCTCCACGGTGCCACCAACCGCGGCGCGCTCCCAGTGGCCAGCGGTCTGACGCCCAGGCCCTCCGGGCTCAGAGACTTGCCGGGCGCTGCACACCCAACTGGCACCCGAGGACCGCCAACTGCGTGCGGCTCTCCGCGCCCACCTTCTTGTAGATGCTGGTGATGTGCGCCTTCACCGTGCGCTCGGTGATGCCCAGGCACGCGGCGATGCGCAGGTTGTCCGCGCCCGCGGCGATGTAGCCCAGCACCTCGCGCTCGCGCGGCGTCAGCCGGCCCAGCTCCCCCTGCGGGGGCGACTCCGACACGGGCCACGACAGCCCCGCGGGCAGCAGCCGCTCCCCACGCACCACCCGCTCCACCGCCTCCACCACCTCCGCGCAGCCCACGTTCTGCTTCCACAGGTAGCCGGCCGCGCCCGCCTGGAGGCACTGCTCCACCAGCTCCGCCTCGCGGTGGCCCGACAGCACCAGCGGCTTCACCGCCGGGAAGAAGTCATGCAGGCACCGCAGCGCGGACATCCCGCTGGTGGGCGCCTCCCACTCCGGCAGCTCCAGGCGCAGGTCCACCAGCGCGACATGGGGCAGCGTCTCGCGCACGCGCGCGAAGAACGGCGCGGGCTCCGCGAAGCCCGCCACCACGTCCATGCCCGCGCCCTCCAGCACAGCCACCAGGGCCTCACGGAAGACCTGCTGGTCCTCCAGGATGGCTACCCGGATGCGTTCTGATTCCATGGCCCTTCCACCCTCTCCATTCAGTCCCCGTGATTCAACCCCGCTAAGGGGATTCCCTCATGTGGGGGGCGACAGGGAATGACGACTGGAGGATACTCACCCCGTCAGGAAGCACCCGCAGTGCCATCCGCACGCTGAAGGGGGAAAGCCATGCCGGAGACGAAAATCCGAGTCCTCATCGTGGACGATGACCAGGACCAGCTCTCCCTCGCGGAGCGCACCCTCTCCACCTTCGGCTTCGACGTCCGCACCCACCGCTCCTCCCTGGGCGTGTCCAACCTGGTGCGCACCACCCTGCCGGACCTGGTGCTGCTGGACGTGAACATCCCCGCGCTCAGCGGTGACAAGGTGCTCACGCTCGCGCGCGGACAGGCGCCCAAGGGCACGAAGTTCATCCTCTACTCCGCGTCGGACGAAGCCCAGCTGCGCGCCCTGGCGCGCGCGGCGGGCGCGGACGGCTACATCTGCAAGAGCGTGCAGGGCGAGGAGCTGGCCCAGCGGCTGGAAGCGCTCCACCTCAAGCCCGCGGCCCCGGAGTCCGTGCCGGCCGCGCGTTGACGCGGCGCCGACCTCACGCGGGCAGGTCCGTCACCTCCAGGAAGACGGCGCGGAAGTCACCGCGCGCGCCGATGAGCTTCAGGTTCTGCGCCAGCCCCCCGGTGGAGCGGAAGAACATGATGGCCTCCGGCGGCGGCCTGATTTTGAGGAAGCGCGGCGCGTTGCGCGAGAAGTGGTGGCGCATGTCGCGGTTGATTTCGCACACGGCGTAGTCGTAGTCCGGCAGGTGCATGGGCCGCCCGGCGATGCGCAGCACCTCCGCGATGAGGCCCTCGGCCTCCGCGTCCGGCAGCTCCACCGTGAAGCCCACCTCCCGGCTCAGGCCCAGGATGTCCAACGGCTCCATGCGCACCGTCTGCCGGAGCATGCGGTGGTTGACGTCCACGAAGCGCGGGGAGAAGCGCTTGATGGAGCCGAAGTCCAGCAGGCCCAGCCGCCCGTCCGGCATCACCATGAAGTTGCCCGGGTGCGGGTCCGCGTGGATTTCGCCCGCGCCGAAGAAGGGCCCGTAGGTGGCGAGGATGAGCTGGCGCGCCACGCGGAAGCGCTCCTCGTTCGTGGGGTTCGTCGGCAGCCAGTCCTTGAGGGTGAGCCCCTCCAGCAGCTCCAGCGTCAGCACCCGCTTCGCGCTGTGGCTGGAGACGACGGCGGGCACGCACAGCTCCGGCAGCTTCGCCACGCTGCGCGCGAAGCCCTGGGCCAGCTCGGCCTCGCGGAGGTAGTCCAGCTCCAGCAGCAGCTCGTCGCGGAACTCCTTGAAGTAGGCGCCGGCGTCGGACACGCGCAGCACCGTCGACGCCGTCTTCGCCACGATGCCCAGGTTCGCCATGTCGTGGGCCAGGGACACGTCGATGCCAGGGTACTGCACCTTCACCGCCACCGCCCGGCCATCCTCCAGCACCGCGCGGTGCACCTGCCCCAGCGACGCGGCCGCGAGCGGCGCCTCGCTGAACTCGCGGAAGAGCGACTCCGGCGGCGCGCCCAGCTCCGCCTGGATGACGCGCGACACCTGCGCGTAGGACATGGAAGGCGCCTGGTTCTGCAGCCGCGCCAGCACCTGCCGCACCTCGGGGGTGAGCAGGTCCGGGTCCATGGAGATGGCCTGCCCCATCTTCATGGCGGCCCCCTTGAGCTCGCCCAGGGTGGAGACCAGCTTCTCCGCGGCCTCCTTGCTGAGCAGGTCGGGCGTGCTCCCGGACAGGCGCTTCGCGCCGCTCTTGAGCACCTCCGTGCCCACATGCACGGAGAGGCCCGCGAGCTTGCGCAGGCGGTTGAAGCGGCCCTGGGGAGGAAGCGTGTCGTCGGAGTCTGAGGCCATGGGAACCGATGTGGATTAACGAGGAGGGCCCCGCCAGACGCAAGGCATGACGCCTCGCGAAGACAGCCAGGCCGCCCTACCTGGAGGCGGGCGCGACCCCCGGCGGGCCCCGGAGCGCGTACCAGCCCGGAAGCCGCTCCAGGCCCAGGGACTCCGGAGGTGCCGCGCCTCCGTCGAGCGCCACCGACGCGTGCAGGGCATCGCGCAGCCCGGCGGCGCTGGCATAACGGTCCACCGGGCGGCGCGCCATGGCCTTGAGCAGCACGCGCGACAGCGCCGAGCGGAGGTCCGACGGCAGCGGCGGCACCTCCCAGGCGTGGCCGTGAAGCGGCTCCTCCGCCGCGTGCCCGCGCGAGGGCAGCCGGCCGGTGACGAGCAGCGCGCCCAGCACCCCCACGGCGAAGAGGTCCGCGGCCACCGGCGAGTCGGCGGCCCCCTCGGAGGGAGGGAGCAACCCGGCGATGCCGAAGTCCAGCAGCTTCACGTGCTGGCGACCCTTCGCGTCGGGGACGAGGAAGATGCTGGTGGGGTTGAGGCTGCCGTGGGCGATGCCGTGCGCATGCGCGGCGCCCAGCGCGTCACACACCTGGGTGAGCAGGTCCACCACCAGCGCGGGTGCCAGCGGCCCCTTCGCGAAGGCGGCCAGGCTCTGTCCCTCCAGGTACTCCATGATGAGGAAAGGCCGCCCGTCGCGCATGCCCAAATCGTAGAGCGACACGATGTGCGCGTCCTGGATGAGCGTCAGCGTGCGCGCCGCCTGGAGGAAGCGGGCCACTCGCGCCGGGTCCTGCGTCACGTGCGCGTGGAGCACCTGGATGGCCACGCGCTTCTGGATGAGCGCGTGCTCCGCGAGCAGCACGACGCCCAGGCTCCCCCGGCCCAGCTCACGCAGCAGCCGGAAGTGGCCCACCTGCTGTCCCACCAGCGACGCCGCGGAGGACAAGGGCGGGGCCTCGCTCGCGGGCACGCCGCGACATGTGGACCGCAACGGCCGCGTGAACACGGGAACGGAGGTGGTGACGTCCAACCGGGACATGATGCCAACATCCTTCGCGCGACAGGCGCCCCGCTCCGGCCGGCAGCCAGTGGGCCCACGCGCGAGCCAGCGCGAAATGGTTTCGGAAGCTGCGACGGTGAGCGGAAACCCTAATGCCGTCACGGCGTGTTTCGCGACGCACTTTGGGACGTGCGTCGAACGCGCAACGACCGCTCTGTCGGGCGGAGCACGCACGCCGCGCGAGGCCCCCATGGCGCACGTCGCGCCACCGTCTGGAGCCCCGGCAAGTGTGCTGCGCTCAACGCGCCTCCGCGCCCGTGAGACGAGCGCGGCGAGCCTCCCCGCCCGGATGCGGACGGGGAGGTGCTTCCATCCACCTCAGCCGATGATGGGATCGCAGGTGTTGTCTTCACCGCATGTCAGCCCGAAGCAGCAGGCGGCGGACTCACCACAGGCCTCGCCAATGGGCGCGCACACCGGAGCGCCCGCGTCCGGCTCCTCGCCGCCCGTGCCCGCGTCCGGCTCCTCGCCGCCGCCCGCATCGGGCTCCTCGCCCGTGCCCGCGTCCGGCTCCTCGCCGCCCGTGCCCGCGTCACAGGGCCCCAACGTGTCTCCGTGCCGCGCATGCGCCGGCCAGGCCGACGTGGACACCGAGAGGGTGTGCGCGTTGGCGGGGTTGCCCGGAGGAATGTGGCAGATGGTGACCTTGCCCGGCGTGGCGTCATCATCGCCATCATCATCAGGGTACGTGGGCTCATCGCCGGCCTTGCCGCCCAGACCGCCGCTCTGAGGGGCGTGCATGTCCGGGGACTCACCGTCCGACGGTGAGCCGCCACAACCGCCCGCGAGCAGTGAGCACAGGGCCATCACCACCGCGGACGAGAAAACAGGATTGAGGCTTCGCATCGGTATGCTCCAGGTACGGGTGTGCGATTGCTGTCACCCACGCCGGGCCTCCTCCACGACGACCTCAACCGCGGATACAGCCACCACGGGAAATAGACTCGCCCGCGGCCCCACCGGCCACGCGTTTGCGCACGCCCCCACTGTGTCGACAGCACGACTGAAAACGTCCTGTCTCAGCTCACGCTTTCAGCGCTGTATCGCGCGATGAGTCCGCTCCGCACGGCCTGCCGGTGGACCCGGGTGAAGAAGGCGCACGCGAGCAGGATTTCCACCACGGCGAGGCCGGCCCCCCACAGCAACGTGGATACCTGGAACGAGCCCCCCGCCGCGAGCGCCCGCATGCCCTCGAAAACGTACGAAGGCGGCAGCAGGTGGGACACGGCCTGCATCCACGCGGGCAGCGTGGACAGCGGGTAGAAGACGCCGGCGAAGGGCGACAGCAGCGCGGGGATGGGCCAGACGAACCACTCCGACGCCGGGCCCAGGCGCAGCACCAGCGCGCAGCCGAAGATGCCCAGCGCGATGCCGAACAGGAACAACACCAGCAGGAAGGGCACGAAGAGCGCGCCGTACGCGGCGAAGGACAGGCCGAAGGCGGTGCTGGCCAGCACCAGCATCACCAGCAAGCCCAGGGTGCTGGTGGCGACGCTGGAGAGCACCAGCCCGCCCAGGTATTCGGAGATGGTGAGCGGGGACGCGAACATGTTGAGGAAGTTGCGCGACCACACGTCCTCGAAGAACACCATCGTCACGCCCTGCATGACGCGGATGAAGAAGTCCCACAGGAGGACGGCGCCCAGCAGCACCGGGACGAAGTTGTATTCCCGCGAGGTGACGGTGTTGAGGTAGCGGCTCATGAAGCCCCACAGCACCATGTCGATGGCCACCCACGCGAAGAGTGGCAGGAAGCGCGCCAGGCTCCCTCGCAGGAGGTAGTAGTGGCGAAGCGCGACGGCGGCGGCCCGGTGCGGGTGCATGGTCAGCTCCGCTCCAGCGCGAGCGGCTCGCGCGCCACGGTGATGAAGAGTTCCTCCAACGAGGCCCGGCCGTGCTCGCCGGGCAGCGTCCGCGGGTTGCCTTCCAGCAGCACCCGGCCACGCGCCAGGAACAGCACGCGGTCGCAGACCTCCTCCACCTCGTACATGTTGTGGGACGTCCACAGCACGCCGCCGGTGTCCCGCGCGGCGAACTCGCGAATCCGGGCGCGGATGTCCCGGGCCGTCGCGGGGTCCAGCGACGCGGTGGGCTCGTCCAGGAGCAGCAGGTGCGGCCGGTTGAGCATCGCCTTCGCCAGCGCCACGCGGGTCTGCTCTCCGGAGGACAGCACGCCGCACTTCACGTCGCGGTACTTCACCAGGTCGAACTGCTCCAGCAGCTCCGCGATGCGCGCCCCCAGGGACTTCACCCCGTAGATGAGGCCGAAGACGCGCAGGTTCTGGTACACGGTGAGGTTGCCGGGCAGCGGTGAGTAGACGGCGGCGAAGTTCGTCAGCGCCAGCGCGGCGGAGCGCTGCGCCGCCAGGTCCAGGTCCTGGATGTGGATGGTGCCGGACGTGGGCTGCAGCACGCCGAGCACCATGTTGATGGTCGTCGTCTTCCCCGCGCCGTTGGGGCCCAGCAGCCCGACAATCTCTCCGCGCCCCACCTCGAAGGAGACCCCCTCCACCGCGGCCTTGCCGCCGTACTCCTTCCGCAGCTTCGCCACCGACAGCACCTTGGGCACGCCGGCCCTTCCCGCAATCACCATGGCGCGCATTGTGCCGTGGACCGGGGCAGGCGCACGGTGAAGATGGAGCCCTGCCCGGGCCAGCTCTCCACCTCGATGCTGCCGCCCATGGCGTCCACGATTTGCCGGCTGATGTAGAGCCCCAGTCCCAGGCCGCCATAGTGCCGGTCGGACACCGCGCGCTCGAAGCGGCCGAACAGGCGCGGCAGGTCCTCCGCCGCGATGCCGATGCCCTCGTCACGCACCGACACCCGCACCAGCTCCTCGCCCTCGAAGGCCGCCTCCACCAGGACGGGCCGGCCCGCGCCGTACTTGGCCGCGTTGGTAAGCAGGTTCACCAGCACCTGGTCCAGCCGCAGCGAATCCCACTTCCCCGGCAGCGGGCCAGGCACCTCCACCCGCACCGGACAGCCCGCCTGGGTGAACACCTCCTCCATGCGCTCCACCGCGTCGCGCACCGCCTGGCCCAGGTCCACGTCGGACGGCTCCAGCATCAGCCGCCCCAGCGAAATCCGGCTGACGTCCAGCAGGCTGTCCACCAGCGCGCTCAGCCGCTGCACCTGCCGCACGGCCGTGGCCAGCCGGGGCCGCACCTTCTCCCCGAAGTCCCCGCTGACGGCGCGGTCGATGAGGCCGTGCTGGAGCTTCAGGCTGGTGAGGGGCGTCTTCAGCTCGTGGCTGGCCACGGAGAGGAACTCGTCGCGCAGGCGCACCGCGGCCTGCGCGTCTCGGTACAGCGACGCGTTCTCCAGCGCCACCGCCACGCGCCGCGCCAGCTCCTCCGCCATGGCCACGTCGGCGGTGACCAGCCGGCGGCAGGGGGCCGCGGCGCCCAGCGTGATGACGCCCAGCGTGCGTCCCCGCGTGCGCACCGCCACCGACAGCAGCGAGTGCGGGCTCAGCGCCTCCAGCAGCGCGGGGTGCTCGGGCCCCTGGAAGATGCGCTCGCGCAGCTCCGGCCCTACCTCGGGCAGGAAGCGCGTCTCCCCCGACAGGAAGCACTCGCGCGCTGGAAGCAGCGAGGCCAGCGCCGACACGTCCCGCTCCGGCTCCCGGTGGGCCGCGGCCACGCCGCGCGGCACGCCGTCCGCCCCCGCCAGCTCCACCAGGCAGAACGAGGCCACGTTTCGCGCGACCACCCGCGCCAGGTGCTCCAGCGTCCACTCCACGTCGTCCAGGTGCTCGGCCAGCGCGCGGCTCGCCTCCAGCAGGAAGAAGAGCCGCGCCTCGGCGTCCTTGCCGGCCTCCAGCGCCAGGTGCAGCTTGCCGCCGCGCTCGCGCAGCGCCTCGTACAGCGCCGCGCGCTCCAGCGCCTGCGCGCACTGCTGCGCCAGCGAGGACAGGAAGCCGCGCTCCTCCGGGAGGAACACCCGCGGCCCGTCCCACGCGAACAGCAGGAAGCCCCGGAGGCGGTGCTCCACCTTCAAGGGCAGCACCGCCCACGCCCCGGTCCCCACGCCCTGGACGAGGTCCCACGCCCAGTCGGGCATGGCGCGCACCGCCGCCTCGTGGCCGGAGAACCACTGCGGCTCCAGCGCCCGGTCCACGCCGGGCACCGGGTCCGCCCACGGCCCCCGCGGGGCCTCCAGCACCGACGGCGCGGAGCCGAAGGAGCCCAGCACGCGCAGGCGGCCATCCTCCAGCCTGCCGAGCACCGCGCCGCGCGCCGGCCCCGTGGGCCGCAGCTCCTCGCGCATCAGCGCTTCGGCCACGTCCTCGGCGGTGGCCGCGCGGGACAAGGCCGCGGTGATGGCCTGGAGCCGCTCGGTGCGCTGCTGCGCGCCGCGCGCCTCCGCGTATAGCAGCGCGTTGTCCAGGGACAGGCTGGCGCGCCGGGCCAGCTCCAACGCCAGCGCCAAATCGGACGCGCCGGGCACGCCGTCCGCGTCGCCCCGGACCAGCGACAGCGCTCCGAGCACGCGGCCCCGCGCCAGCAGCGGCACGATGAGGCCCGCCCGGATGCCCAGGCGCCGCGCCACCTCCAGCTGCGCCTCCGTGCGCACCACGCCCGGGAGCAGCGCGTCCAGGACCTCGGGAAGGAGAGCGGCCTTGCCAGTGCGCAGCACCTCCGGGATGCCGCCTTCGGCCGTCAGGTCCAGGGGCTGGAGGCGCGCCAGCTCATGCACCAGCGGCACCTGCTCCGCCAGGCGGTGCGCCGCGGCCACCCGCTCCACCCGCCCATCCGCCGTGAGCACGTCCACCGCGCACCAGTCCGCCAGCAACGGCACGGCCAGCTCGGCCAGCCGCTGGAGCACCGTGCCCGAGTCCAGGGATGACGACAGCAGCTCGCCCGCGCTGGCCAGGAACGCGAGGCGCTCCTCCGCGTCGTCACTGCCACGCAAGCGGACGTCCTCCGGTTCCTTGGAGACGGGCCGCTCGGGTTCGCGCTCGCCCACGGACGCGGGCCGCGAGGATGGAGGAGGGCGGCGCGACATGGGTGTCCGAGATAATGACGCCACCGCGCTCGCGACAACGGTGCTCGGACACGGGTACGAGACAACTGTCAGCCAGGCGACCCGCCGGACACCGGCGCGGCCCTAGCTGGAGCCGCGGCGGTTCGCGCGGTTCTTGTCCCAGATGGCGTAGAGGATGAGCAGGAAGGCAAAGAGCCGCGCCACGTAGATGAAGTAGCGCCGCTCGTCATCCGTGTCCAACAGCGCCGCCACCACCGCGTTGCCCGCGAGCATCGTGAAGGCCAGCGCGAAGCAGGCGAAGAGCCGGTCCTTCGACTGGAGCCAGAAGCGCAGGAAGAACAGCGCGCTCGCCAGCCACGCCATCGCCACCGCACCGTTGAGCATGGGCTTGAGCATCAGGGCACCTCAGGACGCATCCCAGATGAGGCCATAGAGCAGGACGGAGGCACTGGACAGCGTGGCGATGGTGCGCGGCATGAACAGGTCGATGGTATTGGGCAGCAGCACCAGGTCCACGAAGAGGAGCGCATTACTGACCACCATGCCCACGAAGCACAGCCCACTCCACAAGAGCAGCCGCATGCCCGTGCGCTTGTAGGCGCGGAGCAGCAGCACCGCGCACGCCACGCTCGTCAACGCACACAGGATGTAGACTGCTTCAGCCATGGCCGTCCCTGTCCTTCTTCAGGATGAATGCCTCGGCAAAGCCCCGCACCTTGTCCAACGGCCGCGAGAAGATGAAGGAGATGACGCTGACGCGCTTCACGCCATACACCGCCGCCAGCTCCGTCACCGCCTGCACATCCTCCGACGACTCGGGACTGTAACGATACGACGGAGGTGAGGCACCATCGCTCACCAACATCCGTCGGTTCGTCAGGTCCTCCAGCCTGGAGGCGGCGGAGACATCTGTAATGCGCAGTTCCAGACTCACCGCCGATGCCGTCCACTCCCTGTCCGCGCGCGCACGAAGCAGGAGGAGCACCTCCAGCTTCTCCAGGGAGTCGATGTGCGTCGAGATGAAGCGCTGGACCCGCTGTGGGATTCCGGCGTCACTCACACGGCCACCTTGCCCATGTTATTTTGTGCGTCAACCATTTCTCACCCGGCCATGTTCAGCGCACGGGCCTTGGGGGGGTGCCCGCCTGGCCGCTCTCCTCCGCTGGAAAGGAGCCCTCCTCGTGCTCCTGGCTGGGGCTCCCGGTGCTCAAGCCGGGCAGGTTTCGCAGCACCTCGATGAGCCGGGTGAGCGGACCTGTGTCCTCCCCTTGTGCCTCCAGTGTAGCGATGTGCTCCGTCAGCGGCAGGGAAAGCCAGTCATGCCGAGCGGCGGCTCGCAGCGCCGTCACGTCCAGGAGGCCGAGCACCATCGTCTCGGGACGCCCGTGCATGCGGGGCAGCCGCTCACTGGAGGCGAGCACCGAACCGTGCTGGCCACCGACGTCCCACTCCACGGGGTACGCCTGGAACACCTCGCCGCGCGCGGCGCGCCTCAGCGGCAGCGCGTCGTCCGCGAGCAGCCGGCCATCCGCGCCGCGGAAGCGTGCGTCCACATGCAGCGCGCGCGCCTCGCGGTAGGCCAGGCAGCCCCCCGCCAGCCCCTGCGCGGCCCGGTTGGCCAGCAGGGTGTGGCCGCTTCCCGGCTCCACCAGCGCCAGCGGCATGGGGAGCGCGGACATCACCGCCTCCAGCCAGCGCTGCTGGTGTCGGTTGGTTTCTGAACGAAACCGCTCGGCCTCCACGCGCCGCTGCGCCTCCAGCAGCTCCCGCGCGTGCTCGCGCTGCTGGGCCTCGCGCAGCGCCTCCGCCTGCCGCCGCACCAGCTCCGTCTTGCGGTACAGCTCCACGAAGACGCTCACCTTGGAGCGCAGGATGGCCGGCTCGAAGGGCTTGAGCAGGTAGTCCACCGCGCCCATGGCGTAGCCGCGCAGCTCCGGATGCGGCCCACGCGACAGCCCGGTGAGGAAGATGAGGGGCGTGCCGCGGCTGCGCTCGCGCTCGCGGATGAGCTGGGCCGTCTCGAAGCCGTCCATGTCCGGCATGACGACGTCCAGGAGGATGACGGCGAAGTCTTGCGTCAGCAGGTGGCGCAGCGCCTCTCGGCCGCTGCTCGCGGTGACCAGCCGCTGCCCCAGGGGCGCCAGGGTCGCCTCCAGCGCCAGCAGGTTCTCCGGCTGGTCATCCACCAGCAGCAGGCGGACGGGCTCTGACGGAATCGCGGGCAGGCGCTCGCGCGTGGGCGCGCCGCTCATGGCAGCACCTTGGAACGCGGCACATAAGCCAGCCGCGCGAGCCACCCTCCCACGGACCCCACCGTCAAATGCTCCATCTCCCCCTCCTCACCCTCTCCGCCCGTCTGGAGCGCGCTCACCACGGCCACCCGGGCGCCGCTCGCCTGGAGCACGTGCAAGCCCGCCATCCCATCCTCGTGCCCCGCGAAGAGCAGCCCCGCGGCGCGGGGGCCATGGCTGTCCGCCGCGGATTCGAAAAGCGCGTCCAGGCCGGGCCGCTGCCCATGCTCGGGCGGCTCCACGGACAGGGCCACGCAGCCCCGGTCCACCAGCAGGTGGTAGCCCGCGGGCGCCAGATAGACGGCGCCGGGCACGAGCGGGGCCTTGTCGTCCGGCTCCACCACCGGCAGCGCGCAGCGGCGGCCCAGCGGCGCGGCCAGCGCGTCCAGGGGGCCCCGGTGCAGCGCCAACACCACCGGCACGGGCAGGTGCGGCGGCAGCAGCGCCAGCACCGACTCCACGTCCGCCGCCGCGCAACGCGGCGCCCCCACCACCAGCAGGCCCAAGGGACTCATGCCACCCTCCTGAAGATGCGACCGCGGTCCTCCAGCAACTCATAGGCCCCCGCGTGCGGCGTACGCGCCAGCGACTCCTTGCGCCCCAGGCACAGGAAGCCGAAGCGGGCGAGGCTCTCGAAGAGCCGGCCGTGGATGTGGTCGTGCAGCGCGCGGTTGAAGGTCAGCAGCGTGTCGCGGCACACGATGACGTGGAACTCGTTGAACGAGCCGTCCGTGGCCAGGTTGTGCTGGGTGAAGAAGATGCGGTCGCGCAGCCGGGGCTGGAGCAGCGCCCAGTTGCCATCGCGCGTGTAGTAGTCGCAGAGCGCGCCCTTCCCGCCCGCCTCCAGATAGCGGTCCGCGTCCTCCTGCGTGGGCAGCGGCAGCACCCCGGTGCGCGCGTCCGCCAGCAGCCCCTCGCTGGCGTCGGACGCATACAGCCGGCACTTGCCCCACAGCCCCTCCTCCTGGAGGAGGATGGCCAGCGCGTACGTGTCCTCGCCGGTGCCACAGCCCGCGTGCCACACGCGCACGGAGGGCCAGGTGCGCAGCACGGGCACCACCCGGGCGCGGAAGTCGCGGAAGAAGGCGGTCTCCGCGAACAGGGCGGGCGGGGTGCATGACAGCGTGCGCAGCAGCGCGTCCAGCGCCTCGGCGTCGTGCAGCACGCGGGCCTGGAGCGCGGAGAAGCTGTCCAGCCGCTCCTCGCGGAGGTGGTGCCGCAGCCGCCGCAAGAGCTGCGGCCGGGAGCGGCTGCGCAGGTCGAAGCCCCATTGACGGGCCACGCCCTCCAGCAGCAGGTCCACCTCCAGCGCCTCCAGCTCCGCGCCGCGCGCGCCGGGCCCCGTCATCCGGAGACCTCCGTGCGCGGACCGCGCGGCGGCATGCCCCGCGGCGCGTGCAGCCACACGCGCAGCAGGCTGAGCAGCTTCTCGATGTCCACCGGCTTGGTGATGTAGTCGGACGCGCCGGCCTCCAGGCACTTCTCCCGGTCACCCTTCATGGCCTTGGCGGTGAGGGCGAGTATCGGCAGGTGGACGAAGCGCTCCATGCGGCGGATGGCGCGCATGGCCTGGTAGCCGTCCATCTCCGGCATCATCACGTCCATCAGCACCAGCTCGATGTCGGCGTCCTTCTCCAACTGGTCCAGGCCCTCGCGCGCGCTCTCCGCGAAAGCCACCTTCATGCCGTAGCGCTCCAGCACGGTGTTGAGGGCGAAGATGTTGCGCACGTCGTCGTCCACCACCAGCACCTTGCGGTTCACCAGCAAGGGGTCCTTCTCGCGCGCCTTCTCCAGCATGCGGCGCTTGGGCTCGGTCAGCTCCGACGGAGCGCGGTGGAGGAACAGGCTCGTCTCCTCCAGCAGCCGCTCCGGGCTCTGCGCGTCCTTCACCACGATGGCCTCGGCCACCCGCCGCAGCTCCGTCTCCTGGGCGCGCGTCAGCTCGCGGCCCGTATAGACGATGAGGGGCGGCCCGCCCGCGCCGTGCGCCTCATGGATGCGGCGGATGAGCTCCGTGCCGGGCATGTCCGGCAGGCCCAGGTCCAACACCATGCAGTCGAAGCGGCGCTCGGCCAGCGCGGCCAGGGCCTCCGTCGCGGTGCCCACCGCCACCGTCTGCACGTCATCGCTGCCCAGCAGCTCCGTCAGCGTCTGGCGGTGGACGGGGTCGTCCTCCACCACGAGCAGCCCGCGGCCCTTGCGCTCCACGAAGCGCTTGAGGGACTCCAGCGCGGCCACCGCCGCCTCCGGGTCCGCCGCCGCGCGCAGGTGGCCCAGGGCCCCCAGGTTGAGGGAGCGCTCGCGGTGGTCCTCCACCGACACCGTGTACACCGGCAGCGCGCGCGTGGACGAATCGTGCTTCAGCCGGTCCAGCACCACCCAGCCCGCCATCTCCGGCAGGTCCAGGTCCACCGCCACGGCCACCGGCCGCGTGTTGCGGACGGCGTCCAGCGCGCCCTCCACCTCCGTGGACACCAGCACCTTGAAGCCCGTGCCCTGCGCCGCGGCGCGCAGGCGCGCGGCATGGTCCGCCAGGTGCGTCACGGCCAGCAGCACCTTGTCTCCGGGCTGGATGGAGCCCCGGTCATCATCGATGTCCATCCGGCTCAGCGCGGACACCGATGCCTTGATGGCCGGCTCCGCGACGGGCGCGGGGAGCACCGCGGTGGCCAGCGGGTTGTAGTCCCAGCGCGCGGGCTCCTCCGGCGAGCGCTCCGCCATGAAGGCCAGCGGCACGTAGAGGGTGAAGGCGCTGCCCTTGCCCACGTCGCTCTCCAGCCGGATTTCGCCGCCGAGCAGCCGCGCGATTTCACGGCTGATGGACAGGCCCAGGCCGGTGCCCCCGTACTTGCGGGCGGTGGAGCCGTCCGCCTGCTGGAAGGCCTCGAAGATGATTTGATGTTTGTCCTTCGGGATGCCGATGCCCGTATCCACCACGGTGAAGGCCACCACCGAGGGCGCGGAGGACAACATGGCGTGGTCCGGAGACCAGCCGCCCTTCGCCAGGCCAATCTCCAGCGACACCGATCCGGACTCGGTGAACTTGAAGGCGTTGGACAGCAGGTTCTTGAGCACCTGCTGCAGGCGCTTCGCATCCGTCTCCAGCTCGCCGGGCAGCGTGTCCGCCAGGCCGATGTGGAACTCCAGGCTCTTCTTGTCCGCCACCTGCCGGAAGGTGCGGTCCACGAACTCGCGCAGGTCGCCGAAGCGCAGCGGTCCCACGTCCACCGCCATGGTGCCGGATTCAATCTTCGACAGGTCGAGGATGTCGTTGATGAGCTCCAGCAGGTCCGCGCCGGACGCGTGAATCGTCTTGGCGAACTCCACCTGCCGCGACGTGAGGTTGCCGTCCACGTTGTCGCTGAGCGTCTGGCTGAGGATGAGCAGCGAGTTGAGCGGCGTGCGCAGCTCGTGGCTCATGTTGGCCAGGAACTCGGACTTGTACTTGGACGTGAGGCTGAGCTGTTCGGCCTTCTCCTCCAGGGCGAGCTTGGCCTGCTCCACCTCGCCATTCTTGCGCTCCACCTCCGTCTTCTGCTCGGAGAGCAGCTTCGCCTTCTCCTGGAGCTCCTCGTTGGTGCTGCGCAGCTCCTCCTGCTGGCGCTTGAGCAGCTCCTCCGACTGCTGCAGCGAGGTGGCCTGCTGCTCCAGGCGCTTGTTCGTCTCCGTCAGCTCCTCCTGCTGCTTGCGGAGCTCGTCCGTCAGCGCCTGTGACTGCTTCAGCAGCGCCTCCGTGCGCATGTTGGCGGCAATCGTGTTGAGCACGATGCCGATGGACTCCGTGAGCTGCTCCAGGAAGCCCATGTGGACCTCGCTGAAGGCGTGGAAGGAGGCCAGCTCGATGACGGCTTTGACTTCCCCTTCGAAGAGCACCGGCAGCACCACGATGTTGCGCGGCACCTCCTCGCCCAGTCCGGACGCGATGCGGATGTAGCTGTCCGGCACGTCCGACAGGAGGATGGGCTCCTTCTCCAGGGCGCACTGGCCCACCAGCCCCTCGCCGTACTTGAAGGTGTTGGCCAGCCCCTTGCGCTGACGGTACGCGTAGGACGCCAGCAGCTTGAGCATCTGGTCGCCGGCGTCCACGCGCTCGGAGATGTAGAAGACGCCGTGCTGGGCATCCACCAGCGGCGCCAGCTCCGACAGGATGACCTTGGACACCGTGAGCAAGTCCCGTTGGCCCTGGAGGACGCGGGTGAACTTGGCCAGGTTCGTCTTGAGCCAGTCCTGCTCCGTGTTCTTCCGCGTGGTGTCCTTCAGGTTGCGGATCATCTCGTTGATGTTGTCCTTCAGGGCGGCCACTTCGCCCTGCGCGGACACGGTGATGAACCGCGTGAGGTCACCCTTCGTCACGGCGGTGGCCACCTCGGCGATGGCGCGCACCTGCGTGGTGAGGTTGGCGGCCAGCTGGTTCACGTTGTCCGTGAGGTCACGCCAGATGCCCGCCGTACCGGGCACGCGGGCCTGACCGCCCAGCTTCCCTTCGATGCCCACCTCGCGGGCCACCGTCGTCACCTGGTCGGCGAACACCGCCAGGGTGTCAATCATGCCGTTGATGGTGTCCGCCAGCTCCGCGATTTCCCCCTTCGCGTCCACCACCAGCTTGCGCTTCAGGTCGCCGTTGGCCACCGACGTCACGACCTTGGCGATGCCGCGCACCTGCGTGGTGAGGTTGGACGCCATGGAGTTCACGTTGTCCGTGAGGTCCTTCCACGTGCCGGCCACGCCCTTCACTTCGGCCTGTCCGCCCAGCTTGCCCTCCGTCCCCACCTCGCGCGCCACGCGCGTCACTTCCGAGGCGAACGAGTTGAGCTGGTCCACCATCGTGTTGATGGTGTTCTTCAGCTCCAGGATTTCGCCCTGCACGTCGACCGTAATCTTCTTGGACAGGTCACCCTTGGCGACGGCCGTCGTCACCTCGGCGATGTTTCGCACCTGGGACGTCAGGTTGGACGCCATGGAGTTCACGTTGTCCGTGAGGTCCTTCCACGTGCCGGCCACCCCCTTCACCACGGCCTGACCGCCCAGCTTGCCCTCCGTGCCCACCTCGCGCGCCACGCGCGTCACCTCCGAGGCGAACGAGTTGAGCTGGTCCACCATCGTGTTGATGGTGTTCTTCAGCTCCAGGATTTCACCGCGCACATCCACGGTGATTTTCTTCGACAGGTCACCGTTGGCCACGGCCGTCGTCACCTCGGCGATGTTTCGCACCTGGGACGTCAGGTTCGACGCCATGCTGTTCACGTTGTCGGTGAGGTCCTTCCACGTCCCACCGACACCGCGCACGATGGCCTGACCGCCCAGCTTGCCTTCCGTGCCCACCTCGCGCGCAACGCGCGTCACCTCCGAAGCGAAGGACGACAGCTGGTCCACCATCGTGTTGATGGTGTTCTTCAGCTCCAGGATTTCGCCGCGCACGTCCACGGTGATTTTCTTGGAGAGGTCCCCGCGCGCCACCGCCATCGTCACCTCGGCGATGTTTCGCACCTGGGACGTCAGGTTGGACGCCATGGAGTTCACGTTGTCGGTGAGGTCCTTCCACGTCCCACCGACGCCGCGCACGATGGCCTGACCACCGAGCTTTCCTTCCGTCCCCACTTCCTTCGCGACGCGCGTCACCTCCGAAGCGAAGGACGACAACTGGTCCACCATCGTGTTGATGGTGTTCTTCAGCTCCAGCACCTCGCCCTTGGCGTCGACCGTGATTTTCTTCGACAGGTCACCCTTGGCGACGGCCGTCGTCACCTCGGCGATGTTTCGCACCTGGGACGTCAGGTTGGACGCCATGCTGTTCACGTTGTCCGTGAGGTCCTTCCACGTCCCACCGACACCGCGCACGATGGCCTGACCACCGAGCTTTCCTTCCGTCCCCACTTCACGCGCCACACGCGTCACTTCCGAGGCGAACGAGTTGAGCTGGTCCACCATCGTGTTGATGGTGTTCTTCAGCTCCAGGATTTCGCCCTGCACGTCCACGGTGATTTTCTTCGACAGGTCGCCGTTCGCCACGGCCGTCGTCACCTCGGCGATGTTTCGCACCTGGGACGTCAGGTTGGACGCCATGGAGTTCACGTTGTCCGTGAGGTCCTTCCACACGCCGGCCACGCCCTTCACGTCGGCCTGACCGCCCAGCTTTCCGTCGGTGCCCACCTCGCGGGCCACGCGCGTCACCTCCGACGCGAACGAGTTGAGCTGGTCCACCATCGTGTTGATGGTGTTCTTCAGCTCCAGCACCTCGCCCTTCGCGTCGACCGTAATCTTCTTGGAGAGGTCACCCTTGGCGACGGCCGTCGTCACCTCGGCGATGTTTCGCACCTGGGACGTCAGGTTGGACGCCATGGAGTTCACGTTGTCGGTGAGGTCCTTCCACGTTCCGCCCACGCCCTTCACCACGGCCTGACCGCCCAGCTTGCCCTCCGTCCCCACCTCACGCGCCACGCGCGTCACTTCGGAAGCGAAGGACGACAACTGGTCCACCATCGTGTTGATGGTGTTCTTCAGCTCCAGGATTTCACCGCGCACATCCACGGTGATTTTCTTCGACAGGTCACCGTTGGCCACGGCGGTGGTGACCTCCGCGATGTTGCGCACCTGGGACGTCAGGTTGGACGCCATGGAGTTCACGTTGTCCGTGAGGTCCTTCCACGTGCCGGCCACGCCCTTCACTTCGGCCTGTCCGCCCAGCTTGCCCTCGGTGCCCACCTCGCGCGCCACGCGCGTCACCTCCGAGGCGAACGAGTTGAGCTGGTCCACCATCGTGTTGATGGTGTTCTTCAGCTCCAGCACCTCGCCCTTGGCGTCGACCGTAATCTTCTTGGAGAGGTCACCCTTGGCGACGGCCGTCGTCACCTCGGCGATGTTTCGCACCTGGGACGTCAGGTTGGACGCCATGGAGTTCACGTTGTCGGTGAGGTCCTTCCACGTGCCGCCCACGCCCTTCACCACGGCCTGACCGCCCAGCTTGCCCTCCGTCCCCACCTCACGCGCCACGCGCGTCACTTCGGAAGCGAAGGACGACAACTGGTCCACCATCGTGTTGATGGTGTTCTTCAGCTCCAGGATTTCACCGCGCACATCCACGGTGATTTTCTTCGACAGGTCGCCCTTGGCGACGGCCGTCGTCACCTCGGCGATGCTGCGCACCTGCGCGGTGAGGTTGGAGGCCATGGAGTTCACGTTGTCCGTGAGGTCCTTCCACGTGCCGGCCACGCCCTTCACCTTGGCTTGCCCGCCCAGCTTTCCGTCGGTGCCCACCTCGCGGGCCACGCGCGTCACCTCGGAAGCGAAGGCGCCGAGCTGCTCCACCATCCCGTTCACCAGCCGGGCGGTGCGGAGGAACTCGCCCCGGAGGGGACGGCCATCCACTTCCAGCGCCATCGTCTGGGACAGGTCACCCTTGGCCACCGCGCCGATGACGCGGCCCATCTCCGTCGTCGGTTGCACCAGGTCGGCCACCAGCGTGTTCACCGACTCGACGCAGTCGCCCCACGAGCCCAGCGCGCCCACCACGTTGCCGCGCTGGGTGATGCGGCCCTCCTTGCCCACCACGCTGCCAATGCGCTCGAACTCCCGGGCCATGCGCTCGCTGAGCTCGATGATTTCGTTCAGGGTGTCCGCCACCTTGCCGGCGCTGCCCACCTTGTCCACCGGCATGCGCACGGAGAAGTCGCCCTTGCGGACCGCGGTGAGGACCCGCAGCAACTGACGCGAATCGAGCGACTGCGAATCATCCTCCCGGACTCGCGGCGGAGGGGGAGCCGCGACGGGTGCGCGGCGGGAGGAAACCTTCTTCGTGGCCATATGAGTTCCTGGTCGGTCCCGGAACGGCGAAGCACGGGCTGCCGTCCTGCGGGAATCTCGCAGCTGGAGCGTGTTTTCTCGCGCTTTCACACACTTGGACCAGCCCCCCCGAGACGCTCGGCTGGCCATCAGGCGACACTCCGAGCGGACTTCGTCCGGCAGCCAACACTGGCGCGAGCGCGGCGACACCCGGCGTGAAAGCCGGTGCGCGCGCTGACAGGGCAGGCAGGCTCAGTGCCGGACGCGAGGCGCGGGCGCGCGGACGCGCACCTGCATCTGCTCGTCTCCGGCCACGACGCTGCTGAGCACCTCGCGCTGGTCCGGTGACAGCCGGGCCACGGCGCGCAGCGAGGCCACCAGCACCAGGGACTCCAGCGGAGACGGCACGCTGACGCCGTCCGGCCCCGTCTTCAGGGGCAACGGCAGGCGCGGCGCGCGCCCCGCGGCGGTGAGCGCGTCCACGGCATACGCAGGAGACGTGTCCAGCGTGACGGCAATCGCGGGGAGGCTGGTGGCGGCGTCACCCTGGCCGCGCGCCTGCATCTCCATCAACACCTGCAGCGCGCCCGGCTTGAAGTACAGCGCCAGCCCCGCGCGCCCGTCCCCCATGTGGAAGACACACCCCTCGAAGGTGTGGTTCATCGGCCCGGTGACGGCCACCTCGAAGGGCTGGCTGTCATCCCAGTGCGTCCACGGCCGCGCATCCCAGTACTCCGACGACGCCTGCACGAAGAGCAGCGCCTTGTCCGAGCCAAGCCCGGACAAGCCTCGCTGCCCCCACGCCACGAAGGTCGCGATGGCCGCGCAGGATGACAGCGCCTGCGGTGAAGGCTCCGCCACGGCGAGCCCCAGCTCCGCGCCCGCTTCGGCCAGCGCCGGCACGCAGCGCACCTCCGCCGCGTCCACCCCTTCCAGCAGGGCCCGCAGCCCGGCCCCGTCGTCCGACTCGAAGACGGGCGCGGAGGGCTCTCCGGAGTCGGAGATACGCAGATACACCTGCACCTGCGTGTCGCCCTGGCTGAGTGGCACGGGGCCCAGCTTGAGCAGGTAGAACATGGGGCTCAGCCTTGCTTTCCGTCCAGGGCCTTGCGGACCTGTCGCATCAACGCATGGATGTCGAAGGGCTTCTGAAGGAACGGCATGCCGGGATACAGATGCCGCAGCGCGGCCACGTCCACCGCGCTCATCCCCATGAGTGATACATCCTTGTAGGCCGACTCGGCCCGGATGCGCTCGATGAGCGCCGGTCCGTCCAGCACGGGCATCATCCAGTCAGTGAGGACCAGGTCCGGCCGGAGCTCCGCCATCCGCTCCAGCGCCTCACGACCGTGAGAGGCCGTCAGAACGCGGTAGCCCTCCTCTCGAAGGAGGTCCGCCAGGGCTTCCAGGATGCCCTGCTCGTCATCCACCACCAGGACCGTCTCCATACGGGTGGTACTACTCCTAGACGTTCGTTCAGAAATGGCCAGCGCCCGGGTGTCGGGCAAGTCCCGTGAGCAAGGTATCCACAGCGACACTGAAGGGGGGCAGCACCTCGATTCCCTGTGACGTGATGACGAACTCCCTCAGGGTGGGGTCATAGTGGGTGTCACGCATCTTGAAGATGCTCAGCAGCCTGCGCAGGCTGCCTTCAAGCTCGACATGTCTCAGGAAAAAGAGGTTCTCCGCCACAGCGGAGAGTCCGACCTCCATCGGGACGTCCAGCACCGGACCGAAGAGCCGCGGCGTCTCCATGCCGAAGAGGGTGGTGGCCCCCGTGCAACGCAGCTCCTGGGTGAGCGCCGCGAAGAACGAATTGATGCGCGCGGGCTCGGCCGAGGCCTGCTGCATGGCGCTGAGCCCGTCCACGAACACCCGCTTCACGTTGCGGCGCCGCACATCCGACAGGAGCTGGTCCGCCAGCACGTCCAGGATGCACTCGGAGGGTGGCTGCCAGATGATGTTGAGCCGCCCGTCCGCCATGGCGCCGCCCAGGTCGATGCCCGCGGACGTCACCTTGCCCAGCAGCCGGTTGGGCGGCTCATAGAAGCCCATGTAGAGGCACGGCTCCCCCTGCCGCAGCCCCTCCGCCAGCAGGCTGCTGCCCAGCAGCGTCTTTCCCGCGCCGGGCGGACCGAGCAGCAGGGAGGTGGACCCCGCCGCCAGGCCCTCCGGGAAGAGCGCGTCCAAGGACGGGACGCCAAAGTGGAGGCGGTGGGCGCCCGGGTCGGGCGGCGGCGAGCGCTGGACGCGCGACTCCAACCGGGGGAAGACCTCCAGCCCCTCGCTGGTGATGCGGAAGGCGTGCACGCCGTGCAGCGTGGCGCTCCCGCGGAACTTGCGCACCTGCAGCTCGCGCCAGGAACGCACGCCCTGGGTGCGCTCGCGCAGCTCCAGGATGCCATCCACCATGGTGTACTCCGGGTGGACGGCGGGACCGTTGGCGCTGGTGAGCAGCAGCGCCGTGAAGCGCGCCAGCCCCGCGACGACCTGCAGCTCGTGGATGAACTTCTTGAAGTCGCGGCTGCTGCCGGCTGCTTCCTGCGCCTGAACCAGCCCGTCCAGCACCAACATGCTGGCGTTGTGGTTGCGCACCTCGCGCCGCAAGAGCTCCAGCAGCCCCGGCAGGCCCTGCTCCTCCAGGGTGCGGAAGCCGCTGACGTAGTAGACGCCCTCGGGCAACAGCGCCGAGTCGAAGAAGGCCATGTCCCGCATGTTGGCCAGCATGCGAGCGTGGGACTCCGCCAGCAGCGTGACATACAGGCACCGGGCGCCGGCGCGCCCCTGATGATAGCAGAGCTGATTGGCGAAGAGGGTCTTCCCCGCGCCCGGCTCCCCCACGACGATGTAGACACCCGACGACACGAGGCCGCCGCCCAGCACGGCGTCAAGCCCAGGCACGCCAGTGGAGACGCGTGCGTCCTGCCGTGCGGGTTGCTCGGAAGAGGACATGATGCCCGTTCCATACCGTAATTCGCCCCAGTGCGCGCGCCGGAATGTGCGAAGAAAACCGCGCGGGCCGTGAACGGCTGAAGCGCCTCAACGGTCAGCGTCCAGCAGGGCGCGCAGGTCGTCGGGAATGGGCATGGGCGTGAGGATGCCCACGTTCGCGCCACCGGTGTTTCCCAGCGGCGCCCGCCCCAGCCATGAGCCCGGCGCGGCGACCAGCAACCGCACCACCTGCCCCACCCACTCCGCGGCGTTCCGCCTGCGCCAACCGAACCCCAGCATGCGCCAGTGCACGCGCACGTGAGGACCCGCGTGGGCCTGGCTGAGGACGTGGGCCCGCTCGAGGTGCCGCCAGGCACGCACATGCTCCGAACGCGACTCCGCTTCATGGGCCTCGCGCAGCGCCGCTTCAAAGGCGGCGCGCAGCTTCGCCTTCATCGACATGGACTCCTCCTGGTCATGGCGCCACCTTCGCGCCCCAGCCCCCCGCTCGCTTGTAAAAACATGCACCCCGGCAATCTCGGGAGGGCGTCACACGGGCACGGGCGGGGCGAGGAGACGGCATGAGCTGGCTCGGTGCGCCACCCTCCCATGTCCCCGCCTGTCCATTCCCGGCGCGCAAGCAAGGCCTTGCCCAGGGGCGCCCCAGCCTGCCCGGCCCGAAGATTCGCCGGGCGATGCCTCCCTGGCCGCCAGGGGCCGGTGGCGCCTGGCGCCCCGGGTGTATTGATTGAAGGGGGCCCGAGACACGGGAGCGCCCCCGCTCCAGGGGAGGGAACGCGCCATGGCGGAGAGGGAGCCTGGCCTCGACGCAGCCGGGGACGTCAGCCCGCCTGCCCGGGGAGGACATGACGCGCGGGTCGACAACGTCGACGGCATCGTCTGGGAGGCGGACCCCTCTCTTCACTTCACCTTCGTCAGCAAGCAGGCGGAGCGGCTGCTCGGCTACCCGGTGGAGCGGTGGCTCACGGAGCCTGACTTCTGGGTGGAGCACCTGCATCCGGACGACCGGGACTGGGCTTCCGCCTCCTGCCGCTCCGCGGTGGAGCAGCGCCTGCCCCACGAATTCGAGTACCGGATGCTGGCCGCGGACGGGAGCGTCGTCTGGCTGCGCGACCTCGTCACCGTGCTGTGCAGGGACGGCCGTGCCTACAGGCTTCACGGCCTCATGGTGGACGTCACCGAGCAGCGGCAGGCCAAGGAGCGGCTGGAGCAGACGGTGTCCCTGCTGGAGGCCACGCTCGACTCGACGGCGGACGGACTGCTCGTCGTCGACCAGGACGGACATATCACCGCCCGCAACCGCCAGTTCGAGCAGCTCTGGGGACTGACGGGGTTGACGGCCTGCGCCCAGGACACGGCGCTGCTCGCGGCCGTGCGCGCGAAGCTGAAGGACCCGGACGCCTTCTTCTCGCGGGTCCAGGCCCTGTACGAGCAACCCAGCCAGGAGAGCTTCGACATCGTCGAGCTGCGCGACGGCCGCGTCCTGGAGCGCTACTCCCTGCCTCAGCGGCGGCGCGGGCTCATCACCGGCCGCGTCTGGAGCTTCCGCGATGTCACCGAGCGCGTGCACGCGCAGCGCATGCAGGAGCGGCTGCTGGACGAGGCGCACGAGGCCATCCGCGTGCGCGACGACTTCCTCTCCATCGCCGCCCACGAGCTCAAGACGCCGCTGACGCCGCTGCGCCTCCACCTTCAGCTGCTGAAGCGGACGATGGACGCCAAGGAGCCCATCGCGCCGGAGCGCGTGGACAAGGCCATGGCGCAGGTGCACCGCCTGTCCGCGCTGGTCAATGATTTGGTGGACGCCACCAGCGTGGAGGCGGGCCGGCTGAAGCTGCAACGTGAGCCCGTATCGCTCCTGGAGCTGGCGCGCGAGGTGTGCTCGGAGTTCCGCGCCCTCAGCGCGGCGCACGCCTGTTCGTGCGAGCTGCCCCAGGAGGACCTCGTCGTCATGGGCGACCGGGGCCGGCTGTCGCAGGTGCTGGCCAACCTCCTGGAGAACGCCGTCAAGTACAGCCCGCTGGGCGGCACCGTGCGCATCTCCCTGTCTCGCGCGGACGGCGACGCCGTGCTCAGCGTGGCGGACGGCGGCATCGGCATCTCCCGGGAGGACCAGGCGCACCTCTTCGGCCGCTTCTTCCGCGCGAGCAACGCGCCCGTTTCGGGCTTCGGGGGCCTGGGCCTGGGGCTCTACATCTGCCGGGACATCATCGAACGGCACGGCGGTCACATCTGGGTGGACAGCGAGCTGGGCCGGGGCTCCACGTTCCATGTCTCGCTGCCCGTGCTGAACGCGACGGCGCACCGGGAAGCCCGGCCCTGACGCGGCTCACCGCAGGACGGTGCCACTGCTGAGCCGCGACACGGCGCCGTGCAGCATGCCCAACTGGCGGGGCGCCCGCTCCAGCAGCGCGCCGAAGACGGGGTCATCCGTCTTGCATGACACCTGCAACGGCGGCAGGGGCGGCGGCACGCGCCGGTCCCTGAGCGCGTCCGCGAGCTCGTCGAGCGCGCGCCCCGCCTGATGCGCCAGTTGCTTCAGCTGGCCGGGGACCTCCGCCTCCGGCCGCTCCATGCCCAGGGCCGTCACCACGGTGGCGAAGCGGCGCGCGTAGGTGATGACGGCCATGCCCGACTCGAGCTGCTGGGGCGGGCCGTGGTACTCGGCGGTGAGCCGCTCGAAGGAGGCCTCCGCGTCCAGCAGCGCCAGGCCGAAGGCGCGCCGCGCGGCGCCCACCTCGGGCCGGGTGCCGCTGCGCTTGGCGACGACCTCGCGCAGGTATTCACCGTCCGCGCGCAGCGCGGCCGCCGCGGCCTCCGGGAAGCGGAGGCGCTCCGGCATGGGCCATAGCAACCACGCGCCCATCAACGCGAGCGAACACGCGACCAGCACGCCCAGCGCGCGCTGCCCGGCGAGGCTCCAGTCCCCCGAGCTCAGCGTGGCCAGCAGCAGGTAGTCCGGCGTGAGCAGAATCTGGAAGGCGCCGAAGTTGATGGGCAGCAGGGACACCGACACCGCCGTGAGCAGGACGATGACGGCGAGCAGCGCGGAGGGGGACTGCACGCGCGTGGCAATCACCGCCGCCAGGCCCGCGCCCAGCAGCGTCCCGCCGACGCGCTGGAGCGCGCGCTCCTCGGTGATGGCCGAATACGGTTGGAGGATGGCGATGACGGTGAGGCTCACCCAGTGGGCGTCGCGGATGCCCAGCGCCTGCGTCACCACCAGCGCCACCGTCGCCACCAGCCCCACCCGCAGCGCGTGCCGGAAGACGAGCGAATCCGAGCGGAGGTGGTCGCGCAGCGGGGCCAGCCACGAGCGCGCGCGCCGTTGCTCAGGGCACACCACGCTCCGCCCGCGGTCGGACACCGGGTCGCCATGCAGCAGGCCCGCGGCCGTCTCATGGACCACCCCCGCCATCTCCCGCAGCTTCGAGAAGAGCGCCTCCACGTGGAGGGACAACGGGTCCTCGCGGCTCCGGATGCCTGGAGCGGGCCGGTAGTTCCGTCTGCGCGAGCCAGGCACCATCCGTGGCGCGCGCGGGACGCCCTCATTGCGCTCGCGCTCCAGCACCTGCTCCACCCAGCTCGTCATGGCCGCGTAGGCGTCACACAGCGAACTCACGCGCGCGCGCAGCGGCAGGAAGCGGGGCTCGCGCACGGCCGCCTCCATGGCCTCGGCCAGGGCGATGAGCTGGGCGGACATCGGCTCGCACGTCTCGAGCAACACGAGCAGGTGCTCGCCTCGCCGGGACTTGCCCAGGTGGCTGCTCCGCATGACCCCCAGCGTGGCGCGCGCCTGCTCCATGAGGGGCCGCACGCTCATGTGCCGCTGCGCGGCCTCCACCCACTCCTGGGAGCTGGCGCCCTCGCGCGACAGGCGGCCCAAATCCCAGCACGCCTCCGCCAGCTCCCGGTACACGCGCGCGATGGCCCTCCGCGCCGGGCGGTAGGGCCGCAGCGGCCACAGCACCAGGGACAGCGTCATGGCCCACAGGCCGCCGAAGAGCAGCCAGAAGGCGCGGCCCAGCGCGACATCCACGCCCACCGCGGGCGCGCCCAGTGACACGACGAAGATGACCGCGAGCTGTCCGCCGATGGAGCCCGCCGTCTCTCCGTAGCTCCGCGCGAAGGCCGCCGTCGTCACGCCCAGCCACATCAGGGAGACGTCCAGCCACGGCATGGACCCGCCCGGCGCGCCCAGCGCGCCCACCAGCGCCCCCAGCAGCGTCACCGTGCCCAGCTCCTTCGCCCGCGTCTGGTACGAGCCGCCCTTGTCGGCCAGTGAGACCAGGAGACCGGACAGGCCCCCCCAGCCCGCGTCCTTCACGCCCAGCAGGAACGCGAGGGCCAGGGGGACGGAGGTGGCTAGCGCGGTCCGCAGGCCCGCGCCAATGGCGGGCTTGCCTGGCCGGACGCGGAGGACGGCGCGCAGGTGTCTCAGCAGTCGGCGCATCCTGGAGCGTTGACACCGTGCGGCGCGGAAAGAACCTCCGCCCTCCCTCTCCCGCCTCCCCCGCGGACAGGGGAGCCTGCGTCCCCGGGCTCGTCGAGAGGCCAGGACCCGCGGGCGGGATTGCGCAACCGGTGCGCCACACATGCCGTAACGTGCCGCCCCCACCAAGGAGCGACACCTCGTGGAGACCCTTGTCCGAATCGCGGAGCGCCTGGGCCGCTTCTCTTCGCGCTTCGTCCCCAGCGCGTTCGCCATCGCCGTCCTGCTCACGCTGCTCACCCTGGCGCTGGCCACCGGCTGGGCTGGGGCCGCGCCGCCCGCCGTGCTGGACGCCTGGGGCGGCGGCTTCTGGGAGCTGCTCGGCTTCTCCATGCAGATGGCGCTGGTGATGTTCACCGGCTACCTGCTGGCCCTCACCAGCCCGGTGCGGGCGGTGCTGGAGCGCGCGGCGCGAGTGCCGCGCACGCCCCGCGGCGCGGCGGCGTGGATGGCCTTCGTCTCCATGGCCCTGGCCTACGTCAACTGGGGCCTGTCCCTGGTGGCCAGCGCCATGCTGGTGCGCTTCATGGTGAAGCGCCGACCGGACGTGGACTACCGGCTGCTGGTGGCGTGCGCGTACTTCGGCCTGGGCGCCACCTGGCACTCGGGCCTGTCCGCCTCCGCGCCGCTGCTGGTGGCCACGCCGGGCCACTTCCTGGAGAAGAGCCTGGGCGTGCTGCCCATCGACAGGACGCTCTTCTCGCCCTTCAACCTCGGCCTCACGCTGGCCGTGGTGGCGGGGCTGACGCTGCTGGCGTGGGTGCTGCACCCGAAGCCGGAGAACACCGTCCGCGTGGACCCGGCGGTGCTGGAGGCCCTGGGGGACTTCACCCCGCCCCCGCGCCCCACCGAGCGCGGCTTCGCCGTGTGGCTGGACCACTCCAGGCTGCTCAACACCCTCATCGGTGTCCTGGGGCTCGTGTGGCTGGCGCGGCACCTGTGGATGAACGGCGGCTGGCGCGCGCTCAACCTCAACGTGGTGAACTTCACCTTCCTGGTGCTGGCGGTGCTGCTGCACGGCACGCCCGCGCGGCTGCTCAAGGCCAGCGAGGAGGCCGGCACCGTGCTGCACGGCATCGTCCTCCAGTTCCCGCTGTACGCGGGCATCTACGGCATCTTCAAGGCCACCGGCCTGACGGAGCGCATCGGCGAGCTGTTCGTGTCGCTGTCCACGCGCGAGACGTTCCCCGCCATCGTCTACCTGTACAGCGGCGTGGTGAACTACTTCGTCCCCTCCGGCGGCTCGAAGTGGGCCATTGAAGCGCCCTACCTCCTGGACGCCGCGACGCGGCTGGGCGTGGCGCCGGAGAAGGTGGTGCTGGCGTATGCGTGGGGGGACATGGCCACCGACCTCATCCAACCCTTCTGGGCGCTGCCGCTGCTGGCCGTGGCGCGCCTGGAGTTCAAGGCGCTCCTGGGCTTCCTGTTGGTGGCCTTCCTCGTGTACCTGCCGCTGGTGACGCTGGCCTTCCTCCTCTTCGGCTGAGCGACGCCGCGGGCTGTGCTAAATCCAGCCTGGCAAGGCGGGCCTGGGGGCCTGTCACATCACGAGAGCGAGGGGACTTGAGATGGCGAAGATGCTGACGCGGAGCCTGCTGTGCGCGGTGCTGGGAGTTTCGCCGGTGGCCCTGGCGCAGGAGGCGGAGCCCGCCGCCGCGCAGGTGAAGGCGCCGGACGCGGACGCGGTGCGTGACACCTGGAACTACTTCTACAAGGGCCAGGGCCAGGGCCCCGTGCTGGTGGAGGCCAAGGTCTGCACCGAGGTCGCCAAGGAAGGCCCCAACAAGTACGACTGCACCGCCGAAGTGGGGCCCGAGGGCATCAAGGCCGGCACCAGCGTCATGTTGTGGCAGGCCTACCTCGTGCCGCAGGGCGACACCGTCGACGACCTCATGGTGCAGTCGAAGCAGGGCACCGTCGTCCGTGAGACGAAGGACGTGAAAATCAAGGGCGAAGGCTGGCGCGCGCGGCAGTGGACGGGCCTGCGGATGAGCAAGCCTGGCACGTGGACGGTGTCGGTGCTGCGCGGGGACCAGGTGCTCAAGGAGATTCAGGTCAAGGTGCTCTGATTCACCCCTGAAGCAGGTGGAGGCACCCGGCGCCCGCCAGCGGCCCTCAGGCCACCTGGCGGGCGTTCGCTTTGGCGCACGCCTGCCTCCGAGGCCGGGCAGTCCGTCGTTTTTCCTCCGACGTTCCCTGCCGGACAGGGAGTTTTTTCAGCGCACCCGACAGCCGCCTCGGCCTCGGGGGCGAGGTTCCGCCCGCCTCCAGAGGAGAGCCGCCCCGCCACGGCGGCTGGCAATGCCCTTGCACAAGTGCTTCCGCGGTTGAGGGGCAGGGGGTTGTCGGGGCT
>NZ_JABXEP010000071.1:0-41152 GCF_013372605.1 Myxococcus sp. AM009 | reverse complement strand
GTACCGGGTGGTGGGCGATGCGAACGGGGTCGTCACCATCCCCCAGGGGCAGGTGCTGACGGTAGGGCCGGGCGTCATCCTGGACTTCCGGGGCCAGCCGGAGGTGACGGAGCGGGACGTGGACTCGGACGCCCCCGACAACGTGATGAACCACCAGGCGGGCCGCGTGGAGGTCCGCGTGTACGGCGCCATCCAGGTCCAGGGAACGGCGGAGGCGCCCGTGCTGCTGACGTCCACCAATCCCCATGGCTGGTGGGGGATGAACTTCTACGGCGCCAGTTCGGTGGGCTCGGGCGACCCGGTGTTCGAGCACATGATTTTCGAGAAGGTGCGCAAGAATCAGTACAACAGCGACCGCGATTGGACGCGTGGCGCGCTGTGGGTCTACTACCCGGGACCGGTGACGATTACGGACTCGGTGTTCCGTGACAACGAGTCCTCCGCCAACTGCGGCGCGTTGGACCTGATGTTCACCGACGGCTCGCGGGTGGAGAACACCGTCTTCGAGAACAACCGCATCCGCGAAATCGACCGCTTCGCGCAGCCGGGCACCTCGTCGATGGCCGGGGGCGGGGCGGTGTGCATCACCCACGGGCGCAACACGGTGCTGCGTGGCAACACGTTCCGGGGCAACTTCGTGGAGGCCTTCGGTGGCTCGCTGACGAGCGACCTCTGGGACCGGCCCATCCTCACGTGGCCCAACCCGGGGGGCATCTTCGACCTGGGCGGTGGCGCCGCCATCCACTACTTCCAGCCGGACAATGACCTGCTGGAGGGCAACGTGTTCGAAAGCAACTTCATCCCCCTGGGGCCCGGCGCGGCCGTCCAGTTGGAGGACATGGGTGGCTCCCGGACCGTCATCATGCGAGGCAACCGCTTCGTGAACAACCGGGGTGGGGCCGGAGGCGTCATCACCTGCAACCGCGGCTCGAACACCGGCGAGCTGGTCATCACCCGCGACAACGTCTTCACCGGCAACACGGTGAATGGGCAGCCGGCCACGAACATGACGGGCGACTGCGGCGTGGTGACGCAGTAGCGGTTCCTCACGGATTTGCGAAGCGGACGCCCGCGCGGCTCAGCAGCGGGTCGTCCGCCAGTTGCCACAGCGCGACCGCGTGATTCTCCTGCCCGGTGCCACCGAAGTGCAGGCCGAGCACGGCGTGCGTCTCCAGGTCCACGATGGGGGAGCCGGAGCTGCCTCCCAGCGTGGAGCAGTCATGGGAGAGCTGTTGCCGGGCCGCGTCCAGAGAGAGCAGCTCCCCAGGCTGGAGCCGCTTCACGCCGAACGCGTCCTCGAAGATGCGCAGCAGCACCTCGGGCGGCGTGCGGCCGTGGTCCTTCATCGGGTAGCCCACGCAGTACAAGGCGCGGGAGTCCGCCGTGTCCGGTGCCTGGGTGGCGAGCCGCAGCGGGGCGGGACGCAGCACCGCGCCCGTGGGCGCGCCCAGGCGCAGCAGCGCCAGGTCATGCACGGTGTGAATCGCCGCGACGCCCTGGATGGGGAAGGTGGCCTGGGCATCGCGCTGGTGTTCACCCAGCCAGTCCACCCGGGGCACCACGCCGAGCCGCAACAGCCACTGGTCCTTCGCCTGCCGGCAGAAGTGCTGCGCGACGTGGCGGTTGGTCATCACCAGCTCATCCGTCACCAGGAAGCCCGTGCCGAGCATGCCGCTCCCGGCCAGCTCGACGCGCCCGGTGGCGTCGATGGTCCGCTCGATGGGCTCACGGTGCTGCTCCAGCACCTCCCACCCCACGGGCGGCGCACCGAAGCTGCCGTTCCGGATGGCGAGGGCAGGGCGGCCGAAGAAGGCGACGACCGTCTCCAGCGCCGTCCGCTCGGTGACGGATAGCGGTGTGTCCTCCCCTGAGTGCTCCAGCCGCGCGAGGACCTGAGCGCCCGTCGTCAGCAGGGCACGCAGTTCGTCGCGCAGTGCGTCGGCGGTCACCTTGCCGACGACGGACGTGTGCACGCGCCAGGACGGTGGGAAGTGCGTGGCGACGAGCGCCTCCACGCCGTCAGGGCGTAGCGCCTCGCGGACCTTCGACAAGTCGCGGAGGGTGCGGTGTGCCCGGTGCATCGGCTTGGGGCCTTTCGCGGTGGCGCTCATGGAGACGTCATTCCTCACGGCCTCGGAGGGCCCGCCAAGGGGGCCGCTGGGAGAAGGGAGGGGTCGCAGATGGCCTGGACCGGTGCGTACTCTCGCCGTCCGCGCATGAGCGTGCAGGCCTGTCGCAGCAGGTCATCCATCCGGAGGGAGAAGAGATAGGCGCCGTCCGAGTCGAAGGACGCGACGCGCGTGCCTGCCGCGTCGGCCGTCATCTCCAATCCGGAGTGGCCGCCATGATGCAACCCGGCCACGTGTCGACCATCGGCGGTCCGCCAGAAATGGAGCCTGCCTGACATGTCCGAGATACCGAAGCGCTCCTGTGCGTGATGGACCCGCACCTGGGTATTCGTGCTCAGGTTGATTCTGCGCACGAGCGCGCCCGTCGTCGGGTCGAAGAGGTGGATGGCGTTGTCCGTCACCGCGATGAGCCGGGAGGTATCCGGCGAGAAGGAGAGCGCCTTGACCTTCCCGTCGATGGCCGCCAGGGGCTGCGGCCGTCCGTGTGTGGCGTCGAAGAGGTAGGCCTGCCCCATCCAGTAGACGTCGGGGTGGTTGGCCACCGCGAAGTACTTCGAGTCCGGTGAGAACGCGGTGACGGCGGTGCCCTGGCTCGTAGGCAGCGGTGCCAGCCGCTTCCCCGTGGCGCTCTCCCAGAGGGCGGAGGACTCGGGCACGTTGGAGATGGTGACGAAGCGCTCGCCGTTTGGGGAGAACGAGGCGCCGTGTGACGTCATCGTCGATGTGGCCAGGGGCGCTTCGTGCGTGAGCCGGCAGGCCTCGGTGGAGCCCAGGTAGACGGCGCGGTAATCCTCGATGGCGAAGTGCTTGCCGTCTGGGGAGAACTCGACGCGGGCGCTTGGTGAGAACGTCGTCGTTGTCTGGCATCCGTCCTCGCCAGTCGCCCCCTCCCGCCGGAGGTGAGCGCGAGCGCGCGGCGTGGCCACGGCGCGCTGCCAGCTCCAATGGGCAGGAAGCGAGGTCAGGTGGATGCCTGCTTCGATGGGCGGCGGCTGAGAGCGCGGTCCATGCGCCGCGTGGTTCACATCCCAGAACTGGACCTTCACGCCACAGCGGACGGCGAGGAACTGGCCGTCGCGTGAAAAGGCGCCCTCCAGCGGCGGATGCATGCCGGTGACGTCACAGTCTCCCAGCGCCGTCGTGGTGGCCGTCCGCCTGTCGACGAGCGAGAGCTGGCCGCTTTGTGGCTCCCGCACCACCATCCAACGCAGGTCCCCGGACACGGCGAAGCCGCCCGGCACGTATTCGTCCCAGGTGGTGATATCGAGGCTCATCCGCGTCAGGCCGGGATCGGCCTGGACGAGCAGCGAGCGTCCATCCGGCGCGACCAGGGCGCGCTCCGCCCGATAGTCCAGGGGCCCCTTGCGGAACATCCAGCGCTGGGTGGCCTGGGGAAACCGGATGTAGGGATGCGCGCCGGAGAGCGCATCGGCGAACTCGGCGACGCGGCGTCCATTTTCGAAGATGCGTCCGAAGAGAGGGTTGGGCGTCCAGCGTGGTCGCCTCCGCGGGAACTCCGCGCGGCCCTGGGCTGCGCCGGGGGCTTTGTCACAGAGGCGAACGGCGAGCGCCGCGGAGAAGACGTCGTCGAAGGCCCAGAGGCTGCAATCGTCGTCGAAGGACGGCATGAGCGCGTGCCCTTCGAGTTTCGTCAGGGTGCGCAAGTTCCTGCCCGAGGGCACGTCTATCAAATGGAGGCTCACGTCTCCGCGCCGATCGCCGAGCACCGCCAGCTTGCTCGAAGGGGAGAAGGCGACCGAAGGGCCCGGGTCATGCGTGGTGATGCACCGGATACGGCGCGCCTCGGAGGTCAGGTCGTAGAGGCACGTCGTCTCTTCACCGCCCACCCAGGCGTAACGCGCGTCGCCCGACAACACGGCTTGGGTACAGGGCTCCTGGAAGGTCAGCTCGCGCAGCTTCTGGCCGGTGTTCGCGTCCCAGAGCTTCACCGTGCGGTCGAGGCTGGCGGACAACACGCGGTCGCCGCGCTCCGAGAACGAGATGGCGGTGACCTGGTCCTGGTGGGCTTCCGGGAGGGAGGGCACGGAGCCCGAAGCGCTCCACCGCAACAGGGCACCCTGGCGGCTCCCCAGCCAGAGCGTTCCATCTCCAGGTGAGAAGCCAAAGGCGTGCGTGTCCACGCCTGAAACGTCGGCGTGCAGCGAACGCATGCACTCCATCGGCGCGCCTTCCGGGCACAGGTCGACGGACTCGAACTCGCGCAGCAGGCGGGCGGTGCGGACGTCCCAGAGCCGGCTGACGAACCGCATGGACGGAGACAGCACGATGCCGCGAGTGACGAGATGCCGTGAGTCCGGGGAGAACGCGCCGACGGTGCGCGCCTCGAGCTCCGTGGACAAGGGCGCGGAGTAGAGGAACGCGATGATGGACTCGGTCAGCGCTTCCGTCACTTCATCCTGGGCCGCGTCCAGGCCTTCCTGGGGGCTTCCCGCGAGCTGGATGGCCCGGGTGAGCGCCTCCACCTCGCGCCCAGGGCTGCGCGACAGGCTCACCACGGCGTCGGCTTCGGAGATGCGCAGTTGCTGGGAGAGCCGTTTCGAGGTCGCTGCCTCGGCGGCCACTGCCAGCTCGGCGGCATCCTTCGCTTCCACGGCCTGTTTCTCTGACGCCACCGCCCGGAGGTAGAACCCGCTCACGCCTAGCAGGGCACTGACGGAGGCGCCCAGGGCTAGCCACAGGTTTCGTCGTGCCCGTCCTTGCCGCCGCCGCGCTGCTTCCTAGCCGCGCAGGACGTACCGTTGGGCCAGCGCGCTCGTCTGGTGCGCATGGAGGGCAAGCATCGCCTGCGCGCGGGTGAGCGCCTCGCCTCGCGGCAGCCGGTGCTCGGCTTCCTGGCGCTGCCGGGCGCGCTCCGCTTCCCACCACCGCTCCGCGTCGGCCTGCACGGCTTCGTGCCAGCGCCGGAAGGCCCGGTCCTCGGTGCGCAGCTTCACGAAGCGTTGCCAGTGCGTGAGGAGCGCGTCGTGAATCAGCTCCACCGTCTCTCGCCGCTGATGGCCATCCTGGGACGTCACCAGGAGCCGCCCGTTGACGAGCACCTGGAGCACCGCGTCCACCTCGGCCTGCTCACCCAGACGCCCGCGCAGCACCTCCAGCGGCACCCGGCGTCCCTTGTCCTCCAGGCCGCTGTCCGCCTCACCCAACTGCACCAACTCCAGCAGCAGCCGGTCCGCCAGCCGGCGCTCCGAGGGCTTCAGCGGTTCGTAGACGCTGTCCGCCCAGCGCGCCAGGGCGCCGAGCAGCCCCGCGCTGGCGTTGAAGGACTCCAGGGTCATCGCGCCATCTCGCGACGCCTGCCACAGCTGCGTCAGCGCGACCTCCAGCAACGGGAGCACGGTGACGCGAGCGCCCGCGCCGGACTCCACGCGGAACTCCTCCTGCGCGGCCAGGGCGATGGAGTCCACCACCTCGGGCGGGTCGAAGCGCAGGCCCACCTCCCGGGCCGGGCCGGAGATGATTTCCCGAAGCTCCGAGGGCGTCAGCACCGACGGCACCTGCACCCGGTGCTCACCGAGCAGGGAGCGCAGCCTCGGCGCGCGCTCGGACAGCACCGCGTCGAACCCCTCGCGCAGCGCCACCACGCACGTCACTGGCAACGACGCGTCCGCGAGCGCGGAGAGCTGCTGGAGGAAGCGTTGATGCCGCGCCAGCTCCGAGCTGCTGCCGCGCAGGAGCACGTCCTCCAACTGGTCGATGACCAGCACCAGCCGCTTGCCTGGCTCCGGGTTCGCGGTCCGCCACGCCTGGACGCGCCCCACCAGCTCCTCTCCAGCGGGCAGGCCCGCGCCCTCCAGCGCGGCGAACGGCTCCAGTCCCGGGCGCAGGGCCCGGACGTCCCAGTGCTGGCTGCCCGGAATGGACGTTCCACTCCGCAGCGCGGGAATCAGCCCCGCGTGGAGCAACGACGACTTGCCGCTGCCCGAAGGGCCGGAGACCTCCACGAACCGGGGCAGCTTCGCCAGCAGCGGCAGCAGTTGCTCGTCCAGCACCCGGCCGCGTCCCTTCCAGAACCGCGCGTCCGATTCACGGAACGACGCCAGGTCCCGGTAGGGGCAGTCCTCGGAAGCGCGCAGCGCCGGACAGCGCGCGAGCAGCTGCTCCGTGGGCGTCGCATACGCCTCCCGCGCCTCCGAGGCCGCGGCCTTGAAGCGCACCACGCCCACCACGCGCCGCGTCTGCTCATCGAAGAGGGGGCTGCCGCTGAAGCCCTCCCGGATGTCCGAGCCGTGCAGCAGCAGCTTGCGGAAGTCGCCGTCCCCCGTCGCGTAGCCGATGGTGCCGCGGGCCCAGGTGCCCGTGTCATCGAAGCCCCGTGGAAATCCGAACGTGGCGAAGCGGTGGTCCGCGCTCCGCTCCGCGCTGCCCAGGGGGAGCGGGGTGGAGGGCCCTCGGAGCGGGCGCGTCAACTCCAGCACCGCGAGGTCCGCCACCTCGGTCGGGCTCGATGCGTCGAGCCGCAGCCGCGCCGAGGCCTTCTCGTGGCTCTGAAGCACCTCCAGGCAGATGGCGTCTCGCTCGGTGTCGCCGAGCGTGTCGAGCACGTGCCAGCACGTCACCACCAGGCGCTCGGTGACGAAGAACCCTGTTCCGAGGACGTGCTGCCGATCCCTGCTCAACACGCGAACGACGCCTTCTCGGAGGTCACTGCCTTTCATGGTGCACGCGAAGCTAGCACGCGCACCCAGCGCTGATTCCAGGCGCACTCAGGAGGTGGATTCCGTCTCCGTGAGCGCTTCCACGACACGGCGGGCGGCCCGCCCCAGGGTGATGCCCGCGCGATGGTGGAGCTGGGGATGGAACGCGTGGGTGGCGTCGCCCGCCAGCTTCAGGGCCTTCAGCTCGCCCCGGCGCAGCTCGCGGGCGGCCATGTATTCGGGCAGCCACCCGAAGCCCAGCCCCTCCATGATGGCGGCCTTCTTCGCCGCGAAGTCATTGAGGTGCACCGTGGAGCGCGTCTCCAGCGCGCCGGTGCTGAGCTGGAGCCGCGGGTCCGAGCCGCGCACCGTGAGCACCAGGTGCTCGGCCAGATCCTCGTCCTTCAACGGTCCCCTCCGCCGGGCCAGGGGATGTCCCCGGTGGGCCACCAGGATGGCCTTGAGCTCCGGCAGGCGGTACGTGCGCAGGCCCGGCACGGTGGGCGGCAGCAGCGTCACCATCAGGTCCGCCTCCTCGCGCGCGAAGGCCGCCTCCACGCCGGAGAGGAACTCCGCGGAGACGTGGAAGCGGGTGCTGGCGCCCTCGGCGCGCAGCTCCTTCACCACGCGAAGCAAGGGCTCGGCGGGGAAGATGCCGTCGAAGACGATGCGCAGCGCGGGCTCCCAGCCGGCGCGAATCTCCGCGCACGCCGCCTCCAGCTCGCGCTCGGCGACCAGCAGCTTGCGGCAGTGCTCCAGGATCCGTTCCCCGGCGGGCGTCAGCCGGGTGCGGTAGCCGCGCCGGTCGAGCAGCGTCAGCTCCGTCTGCGTCTCGAGCGTGCGCAGCGCGTACATCACCGCCGTGTGTCCCTTGCGCAGGGCCTCCGCCGCGGCGGTGAAGGTGCCGTGGCGGGCGAGGGCGTCCAGGGCGCGGGCCTGCTCCAACGTGACGTTCATGCCCGACATTGTGCAATTTTCAGACAAGCCCAGGCACTTCTTTGGGGAAGGCCCCCATGGCTTGCTCATGCCCGGGGTTCGCGGGACTTGGAGCCTCTAATCCGGAGTAGCCGGGTTTGTGTTTCACGCGCAGTCTCAAGTGACACGGTGCCAACACGCCGCGTCACGTATTTCCCTCTCGGGGACGTCGTCGTTCGGGATTCTCAATGTCTGCTGGCTGCGTAGAGTGCGGGCAGAGATTTTCATCCCGAGGAGTCGCCCATGGTTCGTGGTTGGCAGCGGTGGAGCGCGTGCGGAGTCCTGGGTGGGTGGGCGCTGCTGAGTCTTCCCGGGGCCGCGCTCGCGAAGGCGCCTCCGCTGCAGCAGGTCACCAGCTGGGTGCACCAGTCCGGCAGCCCGCGGGACGAGCTGGCACAGGCGGTCACCACCTCGGGCGACGCCGTCTATACGGCGGGCTACACCAGCGGGCAGCTCGGCGCGGACCCCTCGGCGGGGGGCCAGGACGCCTACGTTTCGAAGTACGACGCCGCGGGCGCGCTGCTGTGGACGCGGCAGTTGGGAACGTCCGCGAACGACCGTGCGCTCGCGGTGTCCGCGGATGAGGCCGGCAACGTCTACGTCGCGGGCTACACGTGGGGCAGCTTCAGCTTCTACGAGAACGCCGGCGGCACGGACTTGTTCATGGCGAAGTACGACGCGAAGGGCGTCTTCCAGTGGGTCCGGCAGTTCGGCACCGCCACGGATGACTACGCCACGGGCATCGCCGCCACGCGGCTGGCGTCACAAGACGCCGTCTTCGTCAGCGGCTACTCGCTGGGGCGCTTCGATGGCTCGGCCCCGCAAGGCAACTACGACGTGGTGGTGGCCAAGTTCGACACGGGCGGCAATCCCTATTGGCTGCGGCAGTTCGGCTCCGCGCGCAGTGACGTGGCGCTGGGCGTGGCCGTGAGCCGCGACGAGGACGTCTACGTCACCGGCTACACCTTCGGCAGCCTCGACGGCGTGACGAACCCGGGCAACACGGTGGACCTGTTCCTGACGAAGTACAGCGTCCTGGGCGAGCCGCGGTGGATTCGACAGCTCGGCTCCTCGCATGACGAGTTCGGCACCGGCGTCGCGGTGGCGGACGATGGCGGCGTCTACGTGTCGGGCTACACGTCGGGCGCGCTGGAGGGAGACGTCCGCCTGGGGTCCTATGACGCCGTGCTGGTGAAGTACGACACCGAAGGCAACTGGCATTGGACGCGGCAGCTGGGCACGGCGACCACCGACTACGCGCAGTCGGTGGCGGTGGGCAAGGAGGGCCGTGTCTACCTGGCGGGGTTCACCTCCGGCGCCATGGGCGGCGAGCCGTCGCTCGGGAGCACCGACATGTTCCTGGCCAGCTACGACAGCCACGGCACGTGGCTGGATTTCCGGCAGGTGGGCTCCGCGGCGGCGGACCGTGGCCAGGGCGTGGCCACCGCGCAGGACGGCGCCGTCTATCTGGTGGGCTCCACCTTGGGGCAGGCGTCCAGCTTCCCCAGCGCGGGTGGCTACGACGCGGTGCTGTACCGCTTCCTGGATGGCGCCACGTTGCCGGATGAGCCAGGGCCGTGGGGACCCCGAGGGGACTCCAAGGGCCTCTGAGTCGTTCGCCGTCCAGCACGGGACATCGCGCGCGGGGACGCTCCGCCAGCGCGCGCCGCCGCGCTACGCTTCCGCCATGAGCCAGCAGGGCGACGGCGCGGCGACGGCCCGCTACAAACAAGCGGCCGCTGAATGGGCGGTGGACGGCTTCCTCCAGCCGGGCATGGTGGTGGGGCTGGGCACGGGCAGCACCGCGGCCTTCGCCGTCCAGCGGTTGGCCGCGCTGCGCGCGCGGGGGCGGCTGTTGGACGTGGTGGGCGTGCCCACCTCCCGCGCCACGGAGGCGCTGGCGCGCTCATGGGGCGTGCCCGTGACGACGCTGGACGTGCACCCCGTGCTGGACGTCACCATCGACGGCGCGGACGAAGTGGCGCCGGACCTGTCCCTCATCAAGGGCGGAGGTGGCGCGCTGCTGCGCGAGAAGATCGTCGCGCAAGCAAGCCAGCGCGTCGTCATCGTGGTGGACACGGGAAAGCTGTCCCCCGTGCTGGGCACGCACGGGCCGGTGCCGGTGGAGGTGCTGGCGTTCGGTTGGCGCTCCCAGGCGCGGTTCCTCGAGTCGCTCGGCGCGCGCGTCTCCGTCCGGCACGGCGCCGGCGGCGCGCCCTTCCTCACGGACCAGGGCAACCTCGTGCTCGACTGTGCCTTCGGTCCCATGGACGCGCCCGCGTCGCTGGCCGCGAGCCTGGGCGCGCGCGCGGGAATCATGGGCCACGGTTTGTTCCTCAACCTCACCACGGACCTGGTGGTGGCCGGGCCGCGCGGCGTGGAGCACCGCGCGCGGTGAAGTCAACTCGGTGTGCCCGCACACCCGGAGTCCTCCCGCACCCAGAAGACAAACAGCGTCAACGTAGGCGGCTGTGTGGCCAGTATTTTATGTATTCCTTGCATTCACCGCTTCGCGGCGCCAATCCCAGCGCAATCCCGCAGCTTGCCTGGACGTCCAGGGGCTTTGAAGCGCCGCGCTAGAATCGTGACGGAGCGTGTCGGTGAAGCGGTTAGAGTCGTCCGCCAGCCAGCACTTCAGAGGGGGCCCATCTGGGGGGAGCTGGTCCGAGGGTGCCTTGCGTATGCGACTCTTCCGTTTCTCCGTTTCCGCGGCCTTGCTGCTGTCAGCGGCGTCGTGCTCTTCCGACAAGCCCTCGCCAGGGGCGCCTCCTGAAGTCGACGAGGCCTCGGCGACGCGTGTGCGGCGCATGACGCGCGCGGAGTACGACAACAGCGTCAACGCCATCTTCCCCACGACGGTGCCGCTGGTGATGACGTACGCCTTCGCGCCGGAGGACACCATCCTCGGGTTCTCCACCCACGACCGGCTGCAGGTCACGTCCTTGCTGGCGGACCAGATTGACGTGGCCGCCAACAACCTCGCCGAATACGGCAAGGTTCAGCTGCGCGCGGACTGGACGTGCGCGGCGGACGTGCCGGAGCTGGAGTGCGCGGAGAAGTTCATCCGCGGCATCGCCTCGCGCGCCTACCGCCGGCCCGTCACCGATGACGAGGTCGCCGACTTCCTGGTGCTGTGGCGGGAGGCGCGCAAGGGGACGGACCCGGCCACCTCTGCGCGCGTCGTGCTCCAGGGCATCTTCTCCTCGGCGTCCTTCCTGTATCGCACCGAGCTGGGCGCGGAGGGCGCGGGCGCCAACCAGGTGGTGCGGCTGACGCCGCATGAGGTCGCCACCGCGCTGGCCTTCGCCATCACCGCCGGCCCCGCTGACGCGGCGCTGCTGGCCGCGGCGGAGGCGGGCCAGCTCGACTCTCCGGACGAGCGTGAGAAGCACGCCCGCCGGCTGCTGGCCACGCCCGCGGCGCAGAAGCACCTGTACCGCTTCATCGAGGAGTGGATGGGCCTCACCGGCCAGGCCAACCTCACCAAGAACAACCAGGTGTTCCCGGCCTTCAGCGCGGCCTTCAAGGTCTCCAGCCAGGCGGAGACGCGGGACTTCATCAACCACATCCTGAAGGAGCGCAACGGCTCCGTCCGCGAGCTGCTCAACGCCGACTACACCTACGCCGACGCGCGCATGGCGTACTTCTACGGCTCCCAGCCCACCACGCCGGACGGCACCCCGGGCCGGCTGCCGCTGCCGCCCGAGCGCGCGGGCATCCTCACCCACGCCAGCGTGCTGGCCACCTACGCGCTCTTCGACTCCAGCTCGCCCATCCGCCGCGGCAAGTTCATCCTGCACCGGCTGCTGTGCCGCGAGGTGCCGCCGCCGCCGGCCACCATCTCCATCATCCCGCCGGAGCCGGTGCTGGACCGCACCACGCGTGAGCGCTTCGCCGCCCACACCAACAACCCGACGTGCGCGAGCTGCCACCGGACCCTGGACCCCATCGGCTTCGGCTTCGAGGACTTCGACGGCCTGGGCAAGCACCGCACGGAGGAGAACGGCCTGGCGGTGGATGCCTCCGGCGCCGTGGAGCTCGCCCATGGCACCGTCCCCTTCACGGGCGCCGCGGCGCTGGCCCGCGTGCTGGCGACCAGCGATGACGTGGGGGACTGCGTGCCGCTCCAGCTCTTCCGCTTCGCCATGGGACGTGACGAGGCCCCCGTCGACGAGCACATGCTGGCCGACATGCGGTCCATGTTCCGGGCCAACCCGGAGTGGCGGCTGGGCGACGCGCTCGTCGGCCTCGTGCGCTCCCCGTATTTCGTCCACCGGCGTACCTCTTCCCCCGAGTAGCCCCATGCTCCGCGAACTTTCCCGACGCTCCCTGCTCCAGGCGCTGGCCGGCTCGACGGCGGCGCTCCCCTTGGCCAACCTGCTCGGCACCACGGACGCCTACGCCCAGGGCACCGCGCCGCCGCTGCGCTTCGTGGCCCTGTTCACCTCTCACGGCTGCCTTCCGGAGTTCTGGAATCCCCAGGGCTCGGAGTCGAACTTCACGCTCGACTTCCCCAACTCCATGCTCGCGCCGCTCCAGCCGCACCGGGACAAGCTCCTGGTGCTGGACGGCCTGGACTACCAGGTCCTCTACGAGCAGGGCTTGACGGGCCATGAAGGCGGCCCGGTGACGTTCCTCACCGGCAGCAAGGTGAACACCGGCAGCGGTGACCACCTGCCGGAGAGCGCCTCGCTGGACCAGGTGCTGGGCAACCACATCGGCGGTGGCACGCGCTTCCGCTCCCTGCAGCTCAACGCCTGGGAGCAGTTCGGCGGCCAGCACGTCTACAACAGCATCAGCTTCACGGCGAACGGCTCGCGCGTCCCCTTCGAGCGCGACCCGGCCAACGTGTACCAGCGCCTCTTCGGTAACGCGCCCTCGCCTACGGCCGACCCGGCGCAGGTGGAGGGCAACCGGGCGCGCCGCAAGAGCCTGCTGGACTTCCTGGTGAAGGACGCCACGCGCCTGCGCAACCGCCTGGCGGGCGCCGAGCGCCAGAAGCTGGAGACGCACCTGGAGGCGCTGCGCGACATCGAGCGGCGCCTGGGCACGCTGAGCACGGACCCGGCGCCCACGCCCCAACTGCAGTCCGGAGACGCCGCGTGCGCCGCCGGCCTCTCGGTGCCGTCCTATGGCCTGGGCGGCCTGGGCAACCTCGGCAACATGCCGACGCTGACGCGGCTGCACCTGGACCTCATCGCGCGCGCCTTCGCGTGTGACCTCACGCGCGTCGTCACCATGACGATTCCGGGGCCGTCCATGCCCTGGCTGGGCATCCACGAGGACACGCACAACGACCTGGCCCACCTGCTGGACGTGCAGGAGGAGCCCCGCCGGTCCGACATCCGCGCGAAGATGGTGCAGGTGCAGCGGTGGTACGCCGAGCAGCTCGCCTACCTGATGACCCAGCTGGCCGCCATCCCGGAGGGCAGCGGCACCGCGCTGGACAACACACTCATCTACTGGGGCAACGAGCTGGGTGACGCGTCCGGCCACATGAACGTGCGCGTCCCCACCGTGCTCGCGGGCGGGGCGGCAGGCCGCTTCCGCATGGGCCGCTTCCTGCGCGTGCGCCCCGCGGGCTCCAACCCGCTGGGCGGCTGGACGGGCCCCGGCACGCCGCTCACGGGCGCAGTGGCGCACAACAAGCTGCTGGTCTCCATTGCCCGGGCCTTCGGCGTGAATGTGAATACGTTCGGCCACCCCGACTACACGGGGGAGCTGCCGGGCCTCACCTGAGCGGCGCTCGGACATGAAGTCCGGGCCCCGGTGGAAGCGGTGTGCTTCCGCCGGGGCCTTCGTGTTTCTTCAGGGCGCCGCGGTGGTGGGCGGGGGGGCCTCGCCCCGCCAGCGGCGCAGCAGCTCGCTGGCGCTGCCGCCGCGTTCCAGCTGGGCGTGAGTCACGGCGTTGGACGCGTCCAGGTGGATGACGAAGGCCAGCGTCGGCTCGCCGCGCAGGTGGTAGCGCAGGTCGGCGATGCGCACCCTCCGGCCACCGTCCTCGAGCGGCTCCCACTGCACGAGCGGGAAGCGGGCCCAGGCGAGCGCCTCGCGCACCGTCGGCACGGCCCGCACGTCCTCCGGCAGCGTGCTTCCGAAAGCCTCCGCGCGCCGGGCCTCGGCGGGCGGGCCCAGCACAGAGACAGCTCCGGCGGCGAAGACGTCGCCGGGCAGCGTGGCCACGTAGCGCCACGTGCTCACGGAGAAGGGCTGGGGAAAGACGCGCACGGCCTGCGCGGCGGGGTAGGCCGCCTCCACCCGCTGCGTCAGCACGGCCCAGGTGGCCACGCGGAAGCCCACGTACACGACGGAGCACGCCGCGCTCCACAGCAGCGCCCGTCGCCAGGCCGCGCGCCGGCGCCAGGCCAGGACCGCGCCGGCGAGCAGGGGCAGCGTCACCCAGGGGTCCACCACCATCGTCCAGTCCAGGCTCAGGCGGCTGTCGGAGAAGGGCAGCAGCACCCGCGTCCCCCAGCCCGTCCACAAGTCGGGCAGCAGGTGCGCGAAGACGACGGAGGCCAGGCTGGTGAGGAACACGGGCGCCAGCCGCGCGCCGCGGAAGCAGGCGCGGGCGGCCAGCGTGGCGGTGAGCGCCACCAGCGGCGCGGCGATGAGCGCGTGGGACAGCCCCCGGTGGGCCTGGAGCGCCACCGTCACCGCGTCGCCGCGCGCCAGCAGGGTGTCCAAATCTGGCAGCTCCGCGGCGAGCACCGACGCCACCAGCACCGCGCGGTCCGTGGGGGAGGCGCGCTCCGGGGCGCCGGGGCGCACGTCGGGCCCGCGCATGGCGCCAATGGCGAGCCCGAGCAGTCCGTGGGTGAGGTTGTCCATGACGTGGCTTCGTCTACCGCCCCTCGGGCCGCGTGGCCAGCGGCGGGGGAGGCGCCATCCGCCCGGCCCCTGAAACGGCGAAGCGGGACGCCAGGAATCCTCTGGCGTCCCGCTCCAGGTGTGGCGTCACCGGGCCAGGCCCGGCGTCAGACGGTGGCTACCCGCCCAGCGCGCCGTTGATGAGCGGCGCGACAATCTGCATGCCCGGGTCCTCGGCGTTGTAGCCGTTGGCGGGCTCGTAGATGCGGATGCGCTGGTTGCCGTTGATCCACCGCGACAGGAACGTGTCCATGCCCACGAACTCGCTGTAGCACTTGTACGTCTGGCTCCACGGGAACTCGAGGTACTCGTACCAGTGGCGCTTCTTCTCCATCTGCTGGCAGGCGTGCGCGCCGATGAAGGTGATGATGGTGCTGCAGTGGCTGGAGTTGATGGCGCGCTCGTGCGGGATGAAGTAGCTGAAGTTGTTGTACTTGTTCAGCTCGGTGACCAGCGCGTCCTGGTCCTGCTTCCAGTAGCCCAGCACGGACTCCTTGTCGTTGGGCGCGTGGAAGCGCTCATAGGAGAAGCGCGAATAGTTGTAGTCGCGCGAGTAGCCCGTGTAGGCCAGCTGGTCGTTGGGGAACTCCTGCGCCACCATGCGGTTGATGGTGCCGAAGTCGCCCTGGCTGAACGTGCCCGGCAGCAGCGAGAAGACGGAGTTCAGATTCCACGACTGGCGAATCTTCTCGTGCAGCGCGCGCGAGCGGAAGTTCGCGTTGGGCGCCAGGAAGATGGGGCCGGAGTCGTTGAGCAGGTAGCCCTGCGCCGGGTTGATGGCCTTGCGCACGAAGTAGTAGCCGGCCGCCGTCGCCGTGCCACCCGCGCTGTAGCCCGTCATCAGCATCTTCTGGACGTTGGGGAACTGCGTCTTCGCGTAGTTCGCCACCGCCAGCGTGTTGACGTAGCCGTTGTGGTGCCACGTCAGCGGCGGGTTCTGCCCCGTCGAATCGACGTAGGTGGCCGCGTTGTTGCCCACGTGCACGTCACCGGTGCAGTACGGCACGTAGACGATGTTCCAGTTCTTCGTCACCAGGTCCGTCTTGCTGCGGCCCGGCAGGCCCGGGTCCGCGCCGTTGACGAGCGGCGACACGTACTTGGCCGTGAACTGGGTGATGTAGTCGTCGGCGATGCCGTTCGGGTTGGCGGCGCCCAGCTGGCCCGCGCGGCCGCTACACGTGTCGTAATCCCAGCACGCGCCGCCACCCTCGAAGAGGAACATCAGGTTGGGCGAACCCGTGCGGTGCACCCAGAACTTGAACTGGGAGCCATTGCCACACTTGGTTCCCGGCAGCTCCACCTTCTGCCAGTTGTAGTTGTTGCCACCGTCCACCAGCACGTCGACGATGGAGGACATCACCACCTCCGCGCGTGCGGCTGCGGGCACGAGCGCGGCGGCCGTGAGTCCTGCAAGGACCAGGTTCTTCATTCGGGGACCTCCGGGTTTAGTTGGAAAAGCCGTGTATACAATGGCGTTGCATCAGAGTCAGGAGGTTTGTGGTTGTTTCATGTCGCCGACGAGCGGGACGTAGGTGCCGCATTGCGCTAAAGAGACAACGCATTGCGGCATTGGAGTAATGCATTGCGCCATTCGCGGTGGGAGGTTGCCGGGCCCACGCCGTGCGCGGTATTCGGAGCAGCATGGCCGTGAATGCATGGAGGAAGGGCCTGCCCGGCCTCGTCTTGGCGACGGTCCTCGTGGTGGCGGCGCTGGTGTACGCGCTTCGCCAGGACGCGGAGCCGGTGACGCCGGAGGTGCCCGCCGTCGTCCAGACGGCCGCCACGCCCGTGGCGCCGCAGGCCGTGGCGCGCACGCCGCCGCCTCCGCCGCGGGCCACGCCGCCGCCGTTGGACCTGACGCGGCCGCCCGAGGAAGTGCCGGACGACAACGCGCCCAAGGTGCACCCGGTGGACCTGCAAGTGATTCGCGCGAAGCTGCCCGACAACCTCTACTGGCGGATGGGCGCGCCCACCCAGGACCCGGCCGAGCTGGAGCGCCGCGAAGGGGAGTCCCGCCGCTGGAACGAGCTCTATGGCAAGGTGCTGTCCGCCGATGCCACGGTGGAGCAGATTCGCGAGTACTACGGCCACCGTCGGCAGGTGTCCGAGGACTTCATCACCTTCTCCACCGAGGTGCTGACCCGGTTCGGTGACGTGCTGCCGGAGCGGGATCGGGGACTCTACGAGCTGAGCATCAACATGCACCGCACGCGGCTGGCGGAGCTGCCGGGGCAGGAGCAGGACGCGCTTGACCGGCGGGAAGCCCAGGAGCGCCGCCGCGAGGCGTGGCGCCAGGGCCAACAGTCACCCTGAGCGCTCTTTCGGGCGGCCGGGGGGACTGTCCACCTCCGGACAGTGTCTCCGCGGGGTGGGGGTGGGGAAGGGCGTTGCCCCCGGGCGGCGAGAATGTTGGCTGCCGTGCAGATTTCCGGCGCGTGACAGTGGGGTGGGCGCGGCGGAGATGTTAAGCGGCTGGTACATCGCCTTGGCCCGTTCTCACACCAACCGCGTGGACGCACTCTCGACCGGACAGGACCCTGGTGGCGCCAGCCACGGTGGGTCGGACGCCACGGGGCTGGATACCGCCCTGCTGGACCAGATGCCGGAAGCGGTCGTCGTCTGCTCGCTGGACGCGCGCTGTGTCCATGTGAATCCCTCCCTGGAGCGGCACCTGGGGCAGCCGCGTCAGGAGCTGCTCGGCCGGAGCCTCTGGGCGCTGCACCCGGAGTGGACGGAGCCTTCCTTCCAGGAGCGCTTCCGCCAGGTGGCCCGGACGGGCGAAGCCGCGGAGTTCGAATGTCACACCGCGCCCCAGGACCGCTGGTTCGTGAAGCGGCTGTTTCGGGTCCATGAGCGCGTCTACCTGTTCTCGCGGGACATCACCGCGGAGAAGAAGCAGGAGGCGACGCTCCGGGCCCTCTACGACGAGATGCGCCGGGCGCAGCGGCACGCCGCCTTCCTGGCCCAGGCCAGCGAGGTGTTGGCGTCGTCCCTGGAGCACGACCTCATCCTGCAGCGCATGGCCCACCTCGCCGTTCCCATCCTGGCGGACGCCTGCGCGGTGGACCTCCCCATGCCGGACGGGCAGGTGCGCCGCGCCGCCGTGGCCTTCTCCAGGCAGGCGCTGGCGGCGTCCGCGCAGGACTTCCAGGAGCGCTATCCCATCCGCCTGGAGGACGCGGCGGGTATCGGCAAGGTGCTGCGCACCGGCGTCACCGAGTTCACCCCGGACTTTCCCGCCATGCTCGCCGCCGCTCAAGGGGGCGACGCGGCGTACCAGCAGGCCGTGGAGGCGCTGGGCATCAGCGCGTACATCATCGTCCCGTTCGTCAGCCGGGGCCGGGTGCTGGGGGCGCTCACGCTGCTCACCTCGGAGTCCCGGCGCAGGTACACGGAGGCGGACGTGCGGCTGGCGGAGGACCTGGCCCGCCGCGCCGCCACCTCGCTGGACAACGGCCGGCTCTATACGGAGGCGCAGGAGGCCGTGCGCGCCCGGGACTCGTTCCTGTCCGTGGCGTCTCACGAGCTCAACACGCCGCTGACCTCGCTCATGCTCAACATCCAGGCGCTGCGGCGCGACATGGAGCCGCGCGCCAGCAGCGGCGCCACGTCACTGGAGGCGCTCTCCACGAAGGTGGTGGCGGTGCAGCGGCAGGTCTCCCGCCTGTCCAGCCTGGTGCGCGAGCTGCTGGACGTGTCCCGCATCACCGCGGGGCGGCTGCGGCTGGAGCGCGAGGACCTGGACCTGGCCGCGCTCACCCTCGAGGTGGTGCCCCGCTTCACCGAGGACCTGGCGCGCGCGGGCTGCGCGCTGAGGCTGGACGCGGGGAGCGCCGCCACCGGCCATTGGGACAGGCTGCGGCTGGAGCAGGTGCTGCAGAACCTGCTCTCCAACGCCATCAAGTACGGCCGGGGCCGCCCCATTGAAGTGCGGGTGGGGGCGGATGTGTCACGCGCCTGGCTGTCGGTGAAGGACCAGGGCGTGGGCATTCCGCCGGAGGGGCGCGCGCGGCTCTTCCAGCGCTTCGAGCGGCTGGCCAGCGAGCGGCACTACGGCGGACTGGGGCTGGGGCTCTGGATTGTGAAGCAGATCGTGGACGCCATGGAGGGCCGCATCGTCGTGGAGAGCGTGCCCGGCCAGGGCTCCACGTTCACCGTGGAGCTGCCGCGCCAGCCGGGGTGACGAGGTGCGAGCGCACGCCGGAGGACACCACCCAGAGCTGATGGGACGTGCGCGTCACCGCCACGTGCAGGCGGCGGCGTGACTCGTCGTCCACCGGATAGGCCCGCGCCGTCGCGTCCGGGAGGATGACGTAGTCGAACTCCAGGCCCTTCACGCTGCCCACGTCGGTGACGTCCACGCCGGGCTCGAAGGTGAACTCGCCGTCGCTCACCAGCCGCGCCCAGGGCTGGTCGGCGACGACGCGGTAGATGGCCTGCGCGGACTCCGGGCTGCTGGCGATGACGCCCACGGAGGCGTGGGGCTCGCGGGCGACGAGGTCCCTGAGCGCCTCGCCGATGAAGAGCTGGGCCTGGGCCTCATCCGGGAAGTGGTGGAAGCCCACGGGCGCGCCCGCGCGGCCGGTGGCGGTGGCCTCCGGGGCCTGCGCGCCCAGCACCTGTCGCGCCAGCTCCACCACGGGCCGGGGACACCGGTAGGAGACCTGGAGCCGGCAGGTGGCGGCGTCGCGGATGTCGAGCTCGTTGAGGACGGCGGGCCAGCCCGCGAAGCCCGCGTCCGTCTGCTGCATCTCGTCGCCCGCGAGCGTGCAGCTCTTGCCCTTGCCCAGCAGCTGGCGGACGGCGAAGAGCTCGAAGAGGGAGAAGTCCTCGGCCTCGTCCAGCACCACGTGCGCCAGCCGCTCCAGGCCCAGCGAGGTGTGCTGGGCCTTGAGGAACATCAGGACGGCCAGGTCGTCCAGGTCCACCGTGCCGGCCATGGCGTCCGGGGTGTCATCCTCGATGGAGCGCCCGTCCACGGTGATGAGCCGCTCCGCGTCGGTGATGTCCTTGAGCGCCTTGGACAGCGGCGTGGCGAGCTGGAGGCGCGTGTGCTCCAGCGTCTCGTCAATGGCGGTGCGAGGAAGCTCGCCCTTGGCGGCCGTGACGACGCTCTCCAGGAAGCGCCGGTCCATGTACGCGTCCGCCATCCGCGTGCGCAGCCGCTCCAGGGTGGTGCCCGCGTCTGTCTTTGGCACGCCCACGCGGGCGGCCAGCGCGCGCCGCAGGGTGGGGTGGCGCTTGAGGCGGGACACCAGCGGCGGCGTGTCATTCCACAGCTTGATGCCGGGCACGTTGAAGGCGGAGCGCGCGGTGGCCAGCAGCCAGGCATCCCGCGTCTGCACGGCCACGTTGCCCAGGCCCAGCGGCGCCAGCAGCCGGCGGGACAGCCGCGCCAGCCCCTCTTCCGGGACGATGAGCTTCATGCGGGCCTGGGGGAACGTCCGCGGGTCGTCGAAGGCCAGCTTCGCCAGCCGGTGCAGCGCCACCGTCGTCTTTCCGCTGCCCGCGCTGCCCAGCACCAGCAGCGGTCGGTCGGGGCCGGTGCTGACGGCCTCGTACTGCTCGGCGTCCAGCATGGCGGTGACGCCAAAGGCATCCTCCAGGCGCCGCGCGCCCTTGCCGGTGCCCAGGAACTCCGGCCGCGCCGCCGTCCCCGCGCCGCCCGACTGGAGCGTGGAGAAGTCGCGGCTCACGCCGCGCCACGCGCCGTCAGCGGAGCGCTCCAGCACCAGCGCGCCGGAGATGATGCGCGTCAGCACGCCGCGCTCGATGATGACCAGCCGGCGCGTCTCCACGGAGCCCTCGGCGAGCCGCTCACCGAAATACTCCTCGTAGTCGTCGCCTTCCTCGTAGCAATAGAAGACCCGGGCCACGGGCGCGAAGCGCCAGTCAATGACTCGCACCCCGGCGCCCACGTCCGCGAAGGTGGTGCGGCCCAGCAAATAGTCGCGCGGGCCGCCTTCGCCATTGAGGCGCAGGTGCGCGAAGTAGGGGGCCTGTGGGTCCGGAAGCTTCACGCCCTCCTGGCGCTCCATGAGGGAGCGCATCTGGTTCATCTGCGCGAAGAGGTGTGGCAGGTCCGCCACGGCCGCGGTGGAGGCCTCGTCCCGCAGCACCTGCAACTGGGCGACAAGTCCTTGAGCGTCCTGTCCGCGCGCGGACTTGCGCCGCGCGGCTTCCAGCGTGGACTGAACACGGGCCAGCAAGGCCTCTTCCTCGGCGATGATGGCGCGGGCATGGTCCGGCAGCGACGCCTCGACGTGGCTCATGCGCGGCAAGGTGAACCTCGGCACCGTGTGCGTCAACCGGTTGTTTTTCCTGAGAGAAATGCTGTCTTTTTGGTATTCTGTACCAGAGAGGGATGGACATGCGCGGTGTGAGCCAGCGGCTGCTGCTGGTGGGGCTGGTGGTCCTGGCGTGTACGGCCTCCGCGTCCCGCAAGGTCCTGTACGAGAAGCAATCGCCCTACACCCTCATCTCGGTGACGGAGGACGAGGAGGGGCGCCGTTATCTGGGCTTCGATGCCTCGGGCGCGTTGCAGAGCGTGGTCCAGCGGGGCAAGCCGCTGGACCTGGTGCTGCCGTACACGCAGGTCTCCATGGTGGGGTTGGCCTACGTGCCCGCGCCCAAGCGCATCCTCATCGTGGGCCTGGGCGGTGGGGCCATGCCCATGTTCCTGCGCAAGGTGGTGCCGCGGGCGCACATCGACGTGGTGGACATCGACCCGGACGTGGTGGCGGTGGCCAGGCGCTACTTCGGCTTCCGGGAGGATTCACTCCTGCGCGCGCACGTGGGAGACGGCCGGCGCTTCATTGAAGCCGAGCGGCCCGCGTATGACCTCATCTTCCTGGATGCCTATGGCCCGGACAGCATCCCCGAGCACCTGGCCACGCAGGAGTTCCTGAAGGCCGTGCGGGCGAAGCTTAGCCCCCAGGGCGCGGTGGTGGGCAACGTGTGGGCCTTTCCGCCCAACCGTCACTACGACGCCATGGTGCATACGTGGCAGGTGGCCTTCACGCAACTGTATGAGTTCATCGTGCCGCAGAGCTCGAACCGCATCCTGGTGGGCGTGGGGTACGAGGCGAAGGTGGCCGCCAGGACGCTGGAGGCGCGCGCGGAGAAGCTGGAGCGCACCCGGGGCGTGCCGTTCGATTTGAGCGGGCTGGTGGACCGGGGCTACACGGACGCGACGGAGCGCCAGCCGCGAGGCAAGCTCCTGAAGGACGCGGACCTGCCGAAGCCCGCGTCTGTGAATACGCCAGCGCAGGTCCGCTGAGCCTCCGGGTCTTTGTGGGCCAGGATTGCGGAGGTGTCTGGACTTCGCGAACGCGCCTGTGAGTCCCGGCCCTTGGCCTGTCTTCTCGTGGATGGTATGAGCACTCCGTCCGTCTGGCCTTGAGTCCAGGGCCCGCGCGGTTCGCGCATTGCCTTCGCCTCGTCGCTGTCAGGAATCACTTCCGCTCGGGGGAGGCGGTGGGGCGTGTCCCTGCGTGCTGCTCCCGGGTTCGTCCTTGGAGTCTGTCTGGATGTTGCCCCAGCGTGTTTCCCTCCCCTCCGCCTGGCGGCCCCGTGCCGCCGTCATTGCCCTGGCGCTGCTGCTGAGCGCGTGCGCCACGCTGCCGCAGCGTGGGCAGATCGTCATGCGCGACGTGGCCTTCCCGCTGCGCGACTTCCGCTTCCCCTCGGGGCTCCGCGTGGTGGTGGAGCAGGATGCCCGCTCCCCCGTGGTGGCGGTGGTCGCGGTGGTGGGAGCAGGGGGCTCCAGTGACCCGGGTGGCAAGGAGGGCCTGGCGCACGTCGTGGAGCACCTGGCCTTCCGTTCCCGTCACGCGGGTGGGCCCTCGGTGTGGCGGCGCCTGGAGGCGTCGGGCGCGGGCTCCTACAACGCCTCCACCAGCCTGGACTACACGTCCTACGAGACGCTGGGGCCCAAGGAGGCCCTGCCCACGCTCCTGAAGATGGAGGGGCAGCGCCTGTCAGCGCCGCTCGCGGGCGTGAGCCCAGAGGTCTTCGCGGTGGAGCGCGAGGTGGTCCGCAATGAGCTCCGCCAGCGCAACGAGACGGGCTACGTGGGGCAGGTCTTCAGTTGGATGAACGCCGCGGCCTTCCCTGGTGGCCACGCCTACGCGCGCCCGCTCGCGGGGACGCACGAGTCGTTGTCCGCGCTCAGCCTGTCCGACGCGCAGCGCTTCGCCCGGGCGCACTACCGCCCCGACAACGTCACGCTGGTCATCGCCGGTGACGTGGATCTGGCGGCCGTGGAGGCCACGCTCCGCGCCAACCTGCCCGAGGCCTGGGTGGGCACGGGCGCGCCCCTGGCGCTGGAGGCCCGGCTGCCCGCGCAGCCCGCGGCCCCGGCCACCACGCCCGCCCAGAAGTCGGTGCCCGTCTTCACTGCCTCCGTGCCCACGCCGGAGGTGTACCTGTCCTGGGTGCTGCCGCGCGGCTTCGACGAGGCCAGCGCGGTCCAGGACTTCGTTCGCGCCAGCTTCAGCCAGAACCTCTGGGGCGCGGTGCGCAATGACGCCGACATCGCGGACATCTCCACCAACCTGATTCCGGGGACGCGCGCCTCGCTGCTGGTGGTGCGGGTGCGGCTCAGCCGGGGTGACGACCCGGCGCGCTCGGCGGGGAAGGTGTTGGACCAGGTGCAGAACGCGTGGGTGCAGGAGATTCAGCCCGGCTCCGTGCTGGGCCGCGAGTTCGACTTCCAGGCGATGCGCCGGAAGGTGGTGACGGGCATGGTGCTTGAGTCGGAGGACCTTATGTCCCGCACCGAGCGCCGGGCGCTGCTCACCCACTTCACGCAGGACGTTCGCTCCTACACCCGCTCGCAGGTGGCGCTGATGGGGCTCGTCGGCGGCAAGGTGACGGACTTCTCCTACCAGTGGCTGCAGCGGGACCGGGTGCGAATGATTGTCGTCCGTCCCGGTGAGGTGCCCGGCGCGGCGACGGTGGCCGCCACGCTGTCCGCGGACGAGGAGCCTTGGGCTTCGCCCGCCGAGCAGGTGACGCCGTCCATGACGGCGGCGCTCGATTCGCCCGTGCAGGTGCTCAAGCTGGACAATGGCATGGAGGTGCTGCTCGCTCCGCGGCCGGGCCTCCCGGTGGTCCGCATCGGCGCGGCGCTGCGCGGTGGTTCGTCCTACGGCGAGAAGCCGGGCGTGGCGGACCTGGCCAACTGGGGCGCCTTCCGGGAGTCCTGGTTCGAGGGGCGCCCCAGTGACTGGGGTCTGCATTCGACCTCATCGTTCCAGCGCGACCACCTGCGCGTCGGCATCTCCGGCACGGCGGGCAACGTCGGCAACATGCTGGCGATGCTGGCCGAGCAGCTCGACTCCACGCGGACCTCCGAGGACGTGGTGCGCTACTACCGCGAGCAGGTGCTGCCCTGGCGCCGGGCGGTGGACTCGAATCCGGAGCTCCTGGCCGAGCGTCACCTCCAGAAGGCGCTGTACGGTACGCATCCCTATGCGCGCGAGGTCACCGGGGAGGAGCTGGCCCAGGTGTCCTGGACGGAAGCCGAGGCGTGGCTGAAGGACGTGTACCGCCCGGCCAACACGGTGGTCGTCATCGCAGGCGAGTTCGACGTGAAGGAAGTGGAGGGGCTGGCGCGCAAGTACCTCGGCGGCTGGAGCCGGGGGAAGGCGAAGCCCGTCGCCACGCCGCCCGCGCCTGCGCTGCCTGCCGCCTCGGCGAACGCGAAGGCCCTGCTCACGCCGCGCCCCGGCGCGAGCCAGGCCCAGGTGCAGCTGGCCTGCCGGCTGCCCACGGCCACGCCCGAGGCAGAGGCGCGCTACGCCCTGATGGCGGAGCTGATTCACGGCCACGCCTCGGGGGAGATGCGCTCGCGCCGGGGCGCGACGTACGGGTTCTTCGCGCGGCCCTGGCTGGGGCGCGGCGGCGCGGCCCACCTGGTGCTGGAGGGCGCGGTGGATGCGCAGCGAATGGGTGAAGGCCTCAGCACCGTCCGCCAGATTCTCGCGTCCTTCGCGAAGGAAGTGCCCGAGCCCTCGCTGGAGCGGGCCCGCAGAGGCATGCTGGCGGCGCAGGCGGTCTCCTTCATCAGCTCGGAGGCCTGGGTGAACGCGCTGCTGACCGCGCGCGTCCGTGGCTTCGAGCCGGACACGGTGACGGGCCGACCCGCGCTGCTCCAGGCGGTGACGGCCGAGTCCCTGCGGAAGGAGTTCGAAGGCTGCTATCAGCGGCTCGTCGTCTCCATCACCGCCGACGAAGGCCAGGCGCGGTCCGCCATCCAGGCCATGTCCCAGCCGTAGCCCACCCCAGCCCCTGCCTGCTGGCCGCCCCACCGGGGCAGGGGCTGTGGCGTCCACCTCCGTGCCCCTGGCTGCTTGTCTTGAGGCCGCCAGGGACTGGCGACTGACTATGTTCTCCAAGAGGAGGACATCGTCATGCCAGATGTGGAAGCACCGCGGCCGCTGTCCGAGCCGCCAGACGACGCGCGGGAGCGACAGGGTCGCTACATGGAGGAAGAGCCGGGCCACACGCCGGGGAGCGCGGAGGGCGACGACGAGGACGCGCCGCACCGTGCTCACCCCTACCCGGACCCGGACCACACGCCGGGGCAGGCAGAGGGCTGAACCCCGGGCCGCCGGGAGGGCTGACCTGCCCGTGGACGAGGTCGGTACAGGGCTTCGCGCCCTTCTGGCGGCACGGTGGCGCTCAGGGGGTGTGAGCGAGCAGGTTCACCAGCCGTCCGAAGGGGTCGCGCACGAAGAACCTGCGCACGCCCCAAGGCTCGTCAGCCGGTCCATACTCGATTGGAATTCCCGCCTTCTTCACCCGGGCGATGGCCGCATCGAGGTCGTCGACCTCGATGGACAGGTCTGGCACTGGCGCGCCTGAGCCCCCTTGCGACATGAAGCTGACCTGCACAGTCATCGTTTCGCTCGACCCGTAGGTGGTAATCCAACCCATATCCATCAAAACGTCGAGCCCGAGGACGTCCCGATAGAAGCGGCTGGCGGCGGCTGGCGCCGACACGCCCACGTTGGCGACAATTCGCATGACCTTCACGACGACCTCCTCCAGGCAGCGCCGGAGTCCGAGCGGGTGATGTTGATTGCGTCGGCTGTGCGCTCGGCGACCCGGCGGGCTTGGACTTCGGTCAGGGCTTCATTTGGAGTCATTGGCGCAATGTGCCCGGGGGGGCCCACCTCGTATTGAAGAAAAATGCCGCTCGTCGAGCGGTACGTGGTTGCGGTCCTCATCCGACCGGGGGCGATACGCGGCGGGAGTGGCTCCCGAAAAGGCCCTGAACTCGCGGACCAGATGTGCCTGGTCCGAAAACCCGTACTCACCGGCCAGGCTGGCCCAGGTCATCTCCCCCCGGGCTGATGCGAGCACGCGCTGGAACCTGGCGATGCGCGCGAAGAGCTTGGGCTTGACGCCGACATGGGCTTGAAACCGCTCAATGAGCCGGCGCGGCGACAGGCCGAGTCGAACGCCTACCGCACGGACGCTCGCGCCACCCATCAACAGGGAGCATGCGATTGCCACGGCTGCGTCGCGAGGCTCGGACGCGCGCCCCCGCGCGAGCAGCGCCGCCTCGAGCACGTCGAGTCGGGCCGCGGAGGTGGGGGCCTGCAGCAGGCGCTCACGAAGGAGGGGGCTGTCACGCCCCCAGATTTCGGAGAGGTCGACGACCTTCCCGGTAAGCGCCGAGGCCGGGATGCCCAGAAACGGCGATGCACTCGCGGGAGCGAAGCTCACCCCGCAGATGGAGCGCTGGCAGGCCGTGTCGACGACTCTTGGTGCGGTGTGGGCGCCCTGAATCACTACACCGCGAGTCTTGTGCGTCAGGCGGCCGTCGAGCCTGTAGTCCCGGAACACGTCTTCATGAAGGTTGACGAGGAGCTGCATCCGGCCCGAGGGCAGCACGCGTTCGAAGCCGTGGGCGAGCTGCCCGTCGTACGTCCAGAGGGACTCCACGAGAGGAGCCAGCGTGGGGCTCCGAGGCAGGCGCGCGAGAAACATGGCCGCGCGACGTTAACAGCGCCGGGGGGCATCGGGTGGGCTGATGCGGAGCCCACCTGATGCCAGGAGCGGGCGGAAGGCGTCAGCTGAAGTGACGCCCCAGCACCGCGGCGACGTGCGGATGCTCCTCGGCCCGCCTGGCGGTCGCTGTCAGGTTGGGGCAGTGCTGGGCGAACCAGTCCTTGCCCGGCCGCCAGCGCGTCATCACGGTGACGTAGAGGTCCAGCGCGCTGAAGCGCTCGCCGAGCACGTGGGGCTTGCCTACCTGCGCCTCGATTTCGCGCCAGAGGGTGGCGCGGCGCTCCATGACGGTGTCGTGCAGCCGGTCCGCGGCGGGGCCGGCCAGGGTCCACTTGGGCGGGTCGTCTGCGTATGTGAATGTCGGGTACACCGCGCCCACCAGGCGGAACAGGAGATTGAGGAAGCGCACGCGCTCGGGGGCCGTGGGCGCTGGCGCCAGGCCGCTCTGGGGTGAGGCGTCGTGCAGGTGCAGGATGATGGCCGCGCTCTCCGTCATCACCGTGCCATCGGGGAGGACCAGGGTGGGCACCTGCCCCAGGGGATTGAGCTTCAACAGCCGGTCGCGTCCGGGGCCCGGCTCCAGGTAGGGCAGGTCCGTGAGCCGGTGCGGAATGCCGGTGATTTGCAGCGCCATCTCCACGATGGCGGAGCCACATCCCGGTGAGCCAATCAACTCGTAGTCGTGCATGGAACGAGGGGATATCTCAGGGCACCCTCGCCGGCATGCGAAAGGAGTTGCTCTACCCCCTCATGTAGAAGTTCGCTCAACTCGTCCGCGAAGTAGTCAACATTGATTTTCCATCCCACGCGCGCACACCCGCAGGAGGGAACGAGCATGAAGTACTACCAGTTGTCCGAGGACGACTACCTCGACCACGGCATTACCTCCGGCCCGACGTTGCCAGACGAGAGCATCATGGCGGGAAAGTGGGTTGAGGCTGACGCCTTGCCGGAGCTGATTTATGAAGTGGATACGCCTGATGACGAACCCTGCCAGCATTTCATGAGCGGCGGAGCTGTTCTTGCCAGTGAGCGCTTCATCCAGGTGCTGCGCGGCGCTGGCGTCAACAACTTCCAATGCTTCCCTGCCCTGCTCATCAATCCAGAGACGCAGAAGCAGCGCTCGGGGTACTTTCTATTCAACGTGCTCGGCCTGATAAAGGCTGTCGACATGCGGCGCTCCTCCTTTGAGACGTTGATGGAGGCAGACGCGGAGGGTGTTGATGTTCCGCTCGTGTCATTCAACAACATCGTCTTGGATGGCACGAAGTCGCGTGGATTGCACATGTTCAGGCTGGCGGAGTCCCCGGATGTGCTGGTCGTCGATGAGTCAGTGAAGTCGGCCCTCAAGGAAAATCGCCCAGAAGACGGCTGGGGGATTGTCTTTGAGGAGCTCGATTCAGTGTAGTCTTGCCTGGGATGGGTTTCGTCCGGCTTCGTGGTGTGTGGCGTTGCGCAGTGGCGACGCGCAGGTGGCCTCCCGCGCGTCGTGCGCCCGCACCTGCGCAGGCGCTTATTTCTTCCGCGACTTGGGACGAGCCGGCGCGGCGGGGGGCTCCACGGTGCCCAGCGCGACGGGGCCCTCGCGGTACAGGGCGTTGACCTTGCCGCCGCGAAGCTCCAGGGCCGCGAGGTTCCGTCCGTACCCGGTGCTCAGCCCGGTGTCGATGAGCAGCGCCTTTCCGTTGAACCGCACCTTCACCTTGCCGTCGCGGTTCGTGGTGTGCCCCATGACCATGCGCCTGGCGCCATAACGCTTCAGCACCGCGTCCAGCGCGGACTCGGCGTCCCGCGGCTCGCCCAGCGCGTAGCCTCGGAACCACAAGGGTCCTTGGGAGTCCCGCGCGCCGCCGGGCGGATGGTCGGGGAAGAAGTCCTGGCGCACCCAGCGGTTGAGCTCGGCCAGGTTGCGGCCGGGAACGCCGGGCGCGACGCCGCCGTGCACGAAGAGCGTGTCGTTGATGCGCACCACGGCGGCGTGCTTGCGCAGCCACTGGCCGTAGCGGCCCTGGAGGCTGTACGCGACGCGGTGCCCGTTGAGGCCGGGCGGGGCGCCGACGCTGTCCTGCTCGGGGCTCAGGTCCGCGAACGACGCCATCTCCCCGGGGCTGACGTAGCGCACGTCGCCCAGCATGTTCATGGCCTCGTGGTTGCCGAGCAGGGCGTGGACCCGTCCGCCCGCGGCGAGCGCCTCCTGCTCTAGCCGCATGAGCAGCTCGAACGCCGCTCGCGTCTGGTCGCCCCGGTCCGGCACGTCGCCCGTCTGGACCAGGTGTGTCTTGCCGCCAATCCACCGGTCCTTCGCGTCGATGAGGCCGGCGAGCCGCAGCACCTCCTTCAGGGCGTCCACGTCGCCGTGGACGTCGCCCACGGCCACCACGCGCGCCACGCCGGTGAAGGTGTCGGGGACCGCGTCCTCCAGCCGAGGCGGCGTCGGGGCCTTGGGCGCGGGCGCCGCCGCCAGGAGCAGCGGGACGAGCACGAGCAGGGGGGGCGTGCGGAGCAGGGAGGGGGCCATGGGGATGTCCTCCGGTGAGAGGGCGCGCCTGGGCTGGCCGGCCCAGGCGCGCTGGAGGCCCTCAGCGTGTCACGCCCGAGCGGCCCGCGGTGCCTGAATCGCCTCCAGGCACCGCGGTCGCTCGTTCAGGCGACAGAGGGTTTAGCGGTGCTCCCACTTCTGGTTCGGGTTGCCCGTGCACTCGTAGATGATGAGCCGGGCGCCGTTGGCCGTGTTGTGGTTCACGATGTCTACGCACTTGTTGGCGAGCACGCTGACCAGGTCACCCGCGCCGCTCAGCACGAACTGCTGCGCCGGGTTGCCGCTGCAGTTGGCCAACTGGATGGCCGCGCCGTTGGCCGTGGAGGCCCAGGCCACGTCCATGCACTTGCCGCCCGCCTGCACGGTGCCGTTGACGAACGTCCACCGCTGCGCGTTCGTGCCATTGCAGTTCCACATCTGGAGCTGCACGCCGTCGGAGAAGTTGGAGTTGGGCACGTCGATGCACTTGCCGTTGAGGCGCGACACGAAGGCCCGTCCACCGCCGCCGCCACCGCCCGTCGTGCGGAGCGTCAGGCCGTAGGCGCCCAGGATGGGGTTGACGGGCTGGTAGAACGTCTGCGGGTTGCTGTCGGAGCAGGTGCCCGCCACGCCGGACGTCACGCCCTGGGCCTGGTTGCCGGAGATGACGGAGCCGCCGGAGTCACCGCCGGCCGCGCAGGCGTTCGTCCTGTGGAGGCCGTACACGGGCCCGACGGAGTAGTTGACGGTGATGTTCTTCGCCTGGAGCACGCCGCACCGCCAGCCGGTGGTGTAGCCGGAGCGGCAGATGGAGGCATTCACCGGCGCCTCCTGGGAGCCCGCCACGGTGACGTTGCCGCCGCTGTAGTTGTTGACCCACGGCTGCGGCGTCCACGAGCCATTGGTGGCCACCCAGCCGTAGTCGGCGCCGGGCCAGACGGAGCCACGGATGGTGCCCAGGGCCACGCCGTTGTGCCCCGTGGTGGGCGTGCCCGCGCCGCCGCAGTGACCGGCGGTGACGAAGCCCCCGTTGACGGGGAAGCCCACCGAACAGCGGTAGTTGCTGAAGTAGTACGGGTCACCGCCGCGCAAATCGTAGGCGGGCTCGGGGGCGTGGCTGGAGGCCACCACGCGGAGGCTGCCGTCCTTCAGGCCCGAGCTCCGCGCGATGAAGGCATCCGCGCGCAGCTTCGTCTGGCTGGAGGCGTCCACGTAGACGACGACGCTGTTCGTCGGCAGGTCGACGTACCAGGAGTGGATGGCGGGCGAGAGCGCCTGGACGTTCTGGTCCAGCTCCGCCTTCACCTGCTCCAGCCGCGCCAGGCTGCGCGCCACGCGCACGGTCCGCACGCCGGCGACCCGGGCCTTGGTGAGGCGGGACTCGTCGGTGACGCCGACGATGAGCTGGCCGCCCTCCGCGTCGAGCCAGGCGCCACCGAAGGCGTCGCCCAGGTGTTCACGCATCGTCTGCTCCAGCCCGGGCGCCTTCGCCTCGAAGGACAGGCGCTGGTGCACCTGCTGCTCGGTGAGGCCGAGGTCCCGGCGCATCGCGGAGACGATCTCCGGCGACACATCGTCAGAGGCCTCGGCGGCCATCGGCAGGCCCGTCAGGGTGGCAAGGCCAGCGAACATCGCCGCGGTGGAAAGCCAATCAGACATTCGATTCATGGAGGTAGATGGGGTGTTCCCGCGGCAGCGCGAACGCCAGGGCAGGGGACAGTGCCTGCGCGTGGGAGTGAGAGGGATTCCCTGGCGTGATGTGGAGTCCGCATGAGCATGCGGCATGCCAGCGGGCGTGCAAAGACTTCCAGGGCGAAGGAGGTGATGGCGTATGCCCCTCTCGCAATTTTCTGACGGACAGGTGGTGACAGCCGTCCTCGGCTGGTGACAGGAGTTACCACCTGTCCGTCAGGCGGAAGCGGTGGCCGGCCCCCAGTGGGTGGCCGGCCACCGGCTGGCCTCAGTTGCAGCAGTACCGGTGGGTGGGGCACACGCTGCCGTCGCTACAGACGAAGACGCAGTAGCTCTGGTTGTAGTCACAAATCATGTCCCGTCGGTTGCGGCAGGCCGAGTCATCTTCGACGCTACAAGGGATGATGAGCTCCTGGCTCGTCTCGCCGAGCGCGGCCTCCGCTTCCGGCGCTTGCACGCCGCCACAGCCCCACAGCCCACACGACAGCACCACCGCGAGTCCCGCGCTCCGCATCCAGGTTGGCATTGTTGTCTCCAGCGTTCGGTCCCGTCCATCGGGACGTGACCGCAGTCTAGTTCAGGAGGCACCGACGACACCGGTGACTCAAGCATCCGTCTGATAATGGACCAGAGTCACTGTCACCCCCACGTCATGGGCTGTCGGGTCATGCATGACTGAGAGGTGGGTCCGTCGCCGAGCCAGCCAACGCGACGCGTCTTCATTGATGCACTGAGATAGTTAATTTCCAGAATGAGCCGTCTAATTGGCGCGCGGGAAAAGTGAAGGCGGCGCGCTGTTTTGGCGTCTTGTGCTTGTGACAGGCGACGTGGGTTGATACCTTGAAGTTCCGAAATGCTGTTTATGCCGGGATGGCAGATTTATGATGGGTCTGTCATCCGAGGAGAGAGCAGCGTGCGACAGATTGAGGTCATCCGGCAGCTCGACCATCGGTTCCAGCATCAGGTGCCGTTTGGAGATTCGTCGAAAATCGTGTTGCGTGTCATCGAACGCTACAAGTTCGTCCTGGAGGTGTTGTCGCGCCAGGACGCGCGGCTGCGGGCGCTGACGGAGCGCGTCGAGGCGCTGGACACCGCGTCCGTGAATGTCTTGTTCGGTGATCTGCTCGTGCGCGCCGCGCTGGAGACGGCCATCAGCAAGCTGGAGACGACGGGGCCGGTGGGGGCGGTGCGTGACACCTTCCCGGCGCTGCTCGGCGAGGCGCTGGATTCGCTGGAGGAGGGCCGCGGCGTGTCCGTCGCACGCAAGGCGATGGGGCGTGACTTCGCGGTGGGACCTTCGGGCCGCACGTGGGTCTGGGACCTCCCGGAGACGCCGTCGCGGGTCGGGGACCTGCTGCGCGACAGCATCCGCACCGGGTTCATGCCCGGGGCCCAGAGCAGCGTCGAAATCATCCGCCCGACGCCGCGCATGGTGGAAGGCCTGGAGCGGGCCTGTGAGTTGCTACGGCGGCTGGTGCCGGAGATGGCGCAGAGCGTCTTCCTGCACCTGCACTGCATCGCCGTGGCGAACATCCGGGGCCCACGCGGCCGGATGCTCACCGGCTCCGGGGGCGACGGCACGCCGTGCATGATTTTCATCGACCCGGACGAGCTGGAGAACCCGTGGGACACGGCGGGCCACATCCTGCATGAGGCCATCCACCTCAAGCTCTCCGACCTGATTCGCACGGGCGCCATCGTGACGGATGACGACCCGGTGGAGCTGCCCTGGGGACGGTGGACGGCCCTGTCCAACAGCGTCTTCGCCTACCACGCGTACGCGCACATGCAGGTGTTCCGCGAGGCGGTGACGCACCTGGGGCCAGACTGCTACGCGGAGTTCGGCGCGCCCCGTGACTACGACGCTCCGGCCCACGCGATGTCGGTGGTGAAGAACGACGTCAAGCCCTACTCCCGGGCCGAGGAGCGGCTGGCGTACCTGCACTCGCAGCTCTCCGGCCCGCTGTCGCCCCGGGTGACGCCCTACGGGCGCGAGCTCGTCGCGTGGCTCTGGGACACGGTGCGTCCCCTGGTGGACGGCGTCACTGGCGACGACGTCGCGCCGCGCGCCGCGGCCTCCACGCCAGCGCCGCCCCGCGCCAGCCGGGCGCCGTCGTCGGTGCGCTACCGGCAGGGGCGCGACCTCTCGCTGCGCCGCTCCCCGGCCTCGGAGGTCCTGTTCGCGCTGGACCCGGCGTCGCGGAAGATCGTCACCCTGAACCTGTCGGCCTGGCTCGCCTTCGAGCTGTGCGACGGCAAGACGGAGGAGGAGGTGCTCTCCTCGTACACCTCGTCGCTGGGGCTGGGGGCCGAGCGCGCCTGGGCGCAGCTGGCGCCCACGCTCAGGGGCCTGGAGTCCAGCGGGATGATTGAGCAGGTCGCCGAGGGAGGTGCGCCGTGACGAACGTCCTGGGCGTCGTCCAGGCGGCGGACCGGGCGTTGTCGAGCCACCCTTCGTTCGGGGACTCGCCGCGCATCCTGGCGAAGGTGCTGACCCGCTATCGCTTCGGCGTGGAGCTCTTCGCGGAGCGGCTGCCCGCCCTGCCGCGCGCGGTGGCCGCGGTGGAGGCGCTCAGTGACGCCGAGGCGCGCCGCGTCTTCTTCGACCCGCTCGTGCGCCTGACGCTGGAGCAGGCCTTCTCCGACCTGGAGGCAGGGCGGCTGACGTCGCCCCACCCGGTGGAGGAGATGCTGCCGGGGGCGCTGGAGGCGCTGCCGCTGGGCCTGTGCGAGTCGCGCATGCCGTCGCGCTGGCAGGTGGGCTCGGCGGTTCCCAAGTGGCTGTGGGACGTGGCCCAGCCCACGGATGCGTACTCGCGGGCGCTGCATGCGGCGTTCGACGGTGTCTTCGGCGCGAAATCCAAGAGCGGCGGGACGCTCCTGAGTCCGCAGGCCAAGGCGCAGCGGACGCTCAATGACTCCATCGAGCTGCTCTCCCTGCTGCTGCCGCACTCGGGCGCGAGCGCCCTGACGCACGTCGAGGCCATCGCGCTGCTCAGCGCGAAGCTCGAAGGCGGCACCGTCCTGTCCGCCGCGGGGGGCGATTTGACGCCTTCCACCATCTTCCTGGCGTTGGAGGAGCTCGGGAACCCCTGGGACATCGCCGGGTGTCTGCTGCACGAGGGGCTTCACATGAAGCTCTTCGACGCGACGCGCTCGGTGGCGCTCATCGCGAAGCCGGAGGAGACGGTCCAGGTCCCCTGGCGTGACATCCGCTGGACCAGCGTGCGCGCGGTGTTCTCCTATCACGTGTACGTCCACCTGGCGCTCTTCAAGGCGGCCGCGCTCACGGCGGACCGCGCCCTGACGGAGCGCTTCGGAGACCCGTCGTCGTACGTCTCGCGTCCGCACGCGACGTCGGTGGTGAACAACGACGGCGCTTCGCCCTATGGCCGCTCGGTGGACCGGGCCCGCTTCCTGGGAGAGATGTTGCTGACGGAGTGGGCGCACCTGCTCACGCCTCAGGGACGCGACTTCGTCCGGTGGCAGCGCGAGTCCCTGGCGCCCGTGGACCGCGCGCTCTTCCTCCAGGACGCCAGACCCCAAGCCCCTGAGCCGGCGCGGGCCGCGTACCGCAAGGTGGACGGGCTGCGGGTCCGCCCGTCGAAGCAGGGCGAGTGCTTGATGGTGTTCTCACCGGCCGCGCCGCGCATTCACTGGCTGGACCTGAATGCGTGGCTGATTTTCGAGCTCAGTGACGGCAGGACGTACTCCGACATGGAGCGGGCCTACCTCGAGGTCGTCGGCGCGAGAGTGGCCCCGGACGAAGCGCGCCGACAGTTGCGTTCGGGGCTCGACTCACTAGTACGCAGTACCCTCATAGAGCCAACACGGCAGCAAGGAGACGTGGCATGAACAACGGATCGCAGTGGCTGGAGACCGTGAAGAACCTGGTGGCCGAGAAGGACCTGCTCCAGGAGCCGAGCGTGACGTGTGGGTCCAGCGCGGAGCGCCAGTGGTGGCCGCCCTACATCGTCAACGACACGTCCAAGAAGGAGGACTGACCCTCCGTAGGGTCAGTCTGAAGTCCTGAGGATCTGCCCGCCGTGTCCGCGCTCCCCTCGAGCCGGATGCGGCGGGCGCTGTGCCGTATCCCCATGCCGCCGAGGGCAGCGAGCGAATGGACACCTATGACATCGTGGTGGCGGGCAACGGCGCGCTGGGCCTGGCGACCGCGCACGCCTTGACGCGGGTGGACCCCCGGCTGCGCATCGCCGTGGTCGGCCCTGTCAGCCGTCCCGCGGGCGCCTCTCCCGCCGCTGGGGCGATGCTGGGTTGCTACGGCGAAGTGACGGCGCCCTTGCTGCGCACCGCGCCGGGCCGCGCGAAGCATGCCAAGGGCGTGCTCGCCGCGCGCCTCTGGCCTTCGTGGCTGGAGCAGCTCAATGGCGAGCTGCCCGAGGACGCGCACGTCCAGGTCCGCCCTGGCACCATCGTCTTCAGCAACGCCAAGTCCGGGACGATTGAGGACGAGAACTTCATCGCCATCCAGCAGGCGGTGAAGGACGAGGACGCGCCCCACGAGCTGCTGGACCCCAACCAGGTGCCGGGCCTGAACCCCGCGGAGGACTGCCGGCCCAAGCAGGCGCTGTTCCTGCCCCGCGAGGGCTCGGTGGATGCGAGCCGCCTGCTGCGGGCGCTCACCTTGTCCCTGGAGCAGTCGCCGCGGGTGTCCGTCGTGGATGGCGCGGTCAAGACGCTGGACATCCAGGGGGGCCGCGTGACGGGCGTGCGGCTGGAGGATGGCCGCGCGCTGAGCGCCGCGCAGGTGGTGCTCGCCATGGGCGTGGGGACGCAGGCGGTGCTCGACGAGCTGCCGGAGCTGGCGCGGCGCATCCCCCGCATCTTCAGCGGCGGCGGGACGTCACTGCTGCTCCAGGTGCCCCGGACGTCGCTCCAGCACGTGGTGCGCACGCCGAACCGGGCCTTCGCCTGTGGCCTTCATGGCATGCCCCGCGGGGAGGGCCAGCTCTACTTCGGCGCGACGAACATCCTGATGGCGCGGCCGATGCTGCGCACCACGCCGGCCGACATGTACTTCCTGCTGGAGTGCGTCCTGGAGCAGATTGACCAGGACCTCTGCGGCGCGCAGCTCGTCGCCTGGCAGGCGGGGAACCGGCCCGTCACCGTGGACACGTGTCCGCTCATCGGACCGACGTCCGTGGAGGGACTGTGGCTGCTCACGGGCACGTACCGCGACGGGCTGTTCCTCTCCCCGCTGCTGGGGCAGCACATGGCGCGGCGGGTGTGCGGGCAGAGCGGCCTGGTGGCCGAGGACTTCCCGCCGGAGCGCAAGCCCATCTCCCTCTACACGCTGAAGGAGGCGCGCGCGGAGGCGCTCAAGCACTACCTGGCCATGGGGTGGGAGCACGGCATCCGGCTGCCCAAGGTGGGCTGGCACCGCGCCTTCCCGCGCTTCTACCAGCAGATGCTGGACTCGCTCTACGACGCGCTGGGGGAGGAGGAGTTCGTCATGCCTCCGGAGCTCCTGGCCATCGTCGACAGCAATCGCGCGGCCATGGTGCCCTTCTTCCGCAACTACTACGCGGAGGTCCGCAAGGCCTGGGCATGAGGCGGGCCCAGGCCCGGGGCGCTCAGCGGCTCTCCGCCACCGTCCGGTTCTGTCGGGCCGTCACGGCCTCGAGCACCGTCGCCGGAGGGACGACGCCCTCGCGCCCGAGCAGCACCGCGGTGGACTCGCCCTCCGCCACCACCTTCCCCCGCGAGAGGAACTGGTGGGTGGCATAGAAGTACTTCTCGTCCCAGCGGGTAATCGACATGGACACCGTGTACTTCTGGAACGGGCGAAGCGGCTTTTTGTAGTCCATGGTGTGGCGCACGATGATGGGCGCCCACTTCTGCTTGAGCATGAGGGCCAGCAGGCCCGTGCGGATGAACAGGTCGACCCGGCTCAAGTCACAGACGGTGAGGAACCGTCCGTTGTTCATGTGCAGGTTCAGGTCCAGGTCATTGGGCAGGACGCGCTGCTCCAGCGTGCTCGTCAGCGCGTCCACGCGCATCTCCGGCTTCCAGAGCGAGGAGAGCATGACCCACAACATCCTGAGATAGAGATTCATGTGCTTCGGACGGCTCCTGCAGGAAGAACGAGATGAGCCGGGCCGGCGGGTAGTACCCCAGCCCGGAGGAACGCTGATACATGAAACCCAGGTGCCCGCCATGCGGCGTCAGCTCCAGCCGCACGTGCTCCCGCAGCGCGCGCGCGTCGGGGAGCGTGTCCCGGGCGACGAGCGGGTCGTCCTCGGCGTTGAGGATGAGGAAGGGGACCTCGATGCCCGACAGGAACTGCTGGCTGCTGCACCGCGCGTAGTAGTCATGCGCGTCCCTGAAGCCGTGGAGGGGCGCGGTGAAGACCTCGTCGAAGGCCTGGATGCTGCGCATCCCGCTCAGCGTCCCAACGCGTGAGGCGAACTCCGGCAGGTGGGCCTTGAGCCGCGCGACGCGCTTGTACGAGTTCAACACGCGGAGCTGGTAGAGCTGGTTGATGCCCTCGCAGGCCCGCCGGGCCGTGCTGGCCAAGGAGAACGTCAGGGACACGGCCGCCGCGGCGGACAGGTGGCTGGCGTGGCCCGTCTCCGCCAGGTAGCGAATCAACATGCTGCCGCCCAGGGAGAAGCCCACGCCATGGAGCGGCGTGTGGGGCTCCTGCTCACGGATGAAGCCCACCAGCCAGGCCAGGTGGTCGGTGAAGCCCGCGTGATAGAAGGGGGCCCGCCGGTTGGGCACGGCGCCGCCCCGGTGGCACAACACCGCCGCGCGCAGGCCGCGCAGGGACAGCTCCGACAGCAGGCTGCGGACGTAGGTGGACTCCTGCGTGCCCTGCATGCCGGGCAGCAGGATGAACAAGGGCCCTGGCCGCGTCCGGTTCAGCCAGTACACGTCCACGAAGTCACCGTCCGCCAGCTCGTGGCGGAGGTGCTCGGTGAGCACGGCGTGACGGCGCCGGTCCAGGTGCGGGACGACGGTCTGCACATGGGAGAAGCGCAGCCACCAGGGGACGTGGAAGGCGTTCGCGGGCTCAGCCATGGACGGTCCGCGCGGGGGCCTCTTCGGGCAGCGGCATGCCCACCTCGGCCATGACGGCCAGGTCCTTCTCCGTCAGCGCGCGGGTGCGCCGCCGCACGATGTCCGCCCCCAGCACCAGGTTGAAGTTGGACACGCCGCCATAGCGGTGGTGCAGGAAGTGGTTGCGGTAGACGGCGCGCATGTAGCGGGTCCGCAGCAGCCACGCCAGCCACCGGGGCGCGGTGCGCTGTCCTTCCTCGAAGGGCAGGTGCAGGTACGGGTGGACGAAGTGGCTCATGAAGGGCGGCAGCAGCAGCGTCACGCAGCCGGCCAGGAAGGCAATGGGCTTGAGCGTGAAGTAGAACACCGGGAAGAAGATGACCAGCGGGGCCACGAAGACGAAGGCGCCCTCGCCGTGCAGCCGGGTGGCGAAGGCGCCGTTGATGATGGTCCGGCCGTGCTTGCCCCGCTGGAGCAGCTCCTCGGTGAGCTTCTGCTTCTCCTCCTCGCTCCGGAACTGCGTCACATGGCTGCTCCGGAAGGTCCTCACGTGGTGAATGGTGTGGTGGGAGAAGTGCGTGTTGATCATCGGCCGGAACAGCCGCGGCGCGCGGTTCCAGAAGCGCACCGCCTTCGGGCGCGCGTCGGACACGTACTCGTGCATGAAGGACTCGACGTATGAGGAGATGACGTACCCCAGCGCGAGTCCAAGGAGGACATGGACGTAATCAGGCATGTTCAGCGTTCCTCGCCGGGGAAGGTCAGCAGTCGGCCCAGCTGACCTGGCGGCTCGATGGAGGGCGGGGCGGCCAGCGGTGTCCTGGCCTGGCCCGCGTGGACAGGGGGGAAGCCCGTCATCCTGCCGGTGGCCTCGTCGTACACCTTGAGGCGGAAGGCGAGCACCGACTCGCGCAGGCCAAGCCGCACGCCCTCTTCGACCAGGCCGTGCTGCTCCATGTAGCCGCGCAGCAGGTAGTTGGGGAGCTGGGGCTTCAGGTGATGGACGTGGTGCAGGTTGATGGCGCCGAAGAGCCACTCGAAGGCGCGTGGCAGCACCAGGTGACTGCTGCCCTGGAGCGCCGAGCCCTTCAGGGACCACCGCGCCCGGGGAACCCAATAGGGCCGCTCCACCTGGTGCTGCACGAAGAAGAGCCAGATGCCCAGGCCCGCGGCCACCTGGGTGATGATGAGGTGCACCCCCAGCCACCGGGGCCAGTCACCCAGCGCGAGGAACGCGAGGTGGACGGCCACCAGCGCCAGGTTCGTCACCAGGATGGAGCGGCGCTCGGGCCCGCGCTCCTTGGGGACGATGCCCGGCATGCGGAAGCGCAGCAGGAACTGGAAGATGGGCCCCACGCCCAGGAGGATGGCGGGGTGCCGGTACAGCCGGTAGCGCAGGCGCTGGGCGGGCTTGAGCGCCAGGTACTCCTGGGTCGTCATCGTCACGATGTCGCCCACGCCGCGCCGGTCCAGGTCGCCGCTGGTGCCGTGGTGGACCAGGTGCATGGCCCGCCAGTACGCGTGCGGCGCCAGCGTCAGCATGCCCAGCACCACGCCCACCCGGTCATTCGTCACCGGACGCTGGAACAGCGAGCGGTGGGCACAGTCGTGCTGGAGGATGAAGACCCGGACCAGCACGACGCCCGCGAGCACCGCCAGCGCCACGCCGCCCGCCAGGGATTGGGCGAGGACGACATAGCTGGCCCCCGCGAGCAGGACATAGGCGCCCACGCATCCCACGAGCTGGACCCCGCTCCGCCAGGGGCTGGGCCGCCAGGCCTGGCTGGCGGAGACGGACGTTGTGTCTGAAGTGGAATCAGGTGCCATGACTGTCACGAGGCAGCGCCCCTCCCCCAGGTGCGACTCTTTCGGAGATTTCGGACATAACGTGCGTTGATTCTGGAATCAAGAATCTCCGGGAGCATGCCTACTTGACGTCAGGAGCCGCCTTGAGGGGGGGCGTCAGGTCAGGCAACCGGCAGAGGACCTGATGGGTGACACGGCTTCGCGTGGCATGCGCGGAGTACGAGCAAACATAGAATGGGAGCGACATGCACACGTCATTGCGCCAAGGGACTGTGTCTCCTCCTCTCTTCGTGGGGCGTGCGCACGAGCTCCGGCGTCTGGGGGAGATGCTGCGGCGGGTGCGGACGAGTGTCGTCTATGGCCTGCCGGGGGCAGGGAAGTCCGCGCTGGCCGCCGCGGTGGCGGCGCGGCACCCGGGGACGGTGGTCCACCGGCGCCTGCGTCCAGGCGACTCGCTGGGCACGGTGGTGGACGACCTGCGGCGGCTGCTGCGGGATGCCCCCGTGCAGCAGGCGCTGTCGGATGAAGCCCGCCTCGATGACCTGGCACGGCAGGCCGACGCGAGCGAGGCGCTGTGCGTGGTCGACGACCTCCAGGTGCTGCGGCCCGAGGAGCGCGCCGCGCTGCTGGAGGAGCTCGGCGGGCGGCTGACGCGGGGGGCGCTGTTGGCCACGTCGCGCGAGGCCGTTCCCCGGCGCGCCACCAGCCCGGACCGCTTCGAGCTGCGGCTGGATGGCCTGACAGAGGCGGCGGCGCGCACGCTCTGGCGTCAGCTCGACGCGCTGTATGGCGCGCATGAGGGGTTCGAGCACGCCTGGCGCCGCTCCCGGGGGCTGCCGTTCCACCTGCGGCGGGCCCACGCGGGTGACGTGGAGGGAGAGGAGCCGGTGCTCAAGGCGCTGCTTCAGTTGAGCGCGGATGAGCGGCGGCTCGCCTCCGTGCTGGCGCTGAGCGAGGCGCCCCTGTCGGCGGAGGTCCTGTCGGGCCTCTTCCCGGGAGGGCACCACGGCGAGCTGCTGCGGCGGCTGGGGGCCAGGCTGCTGGTGGAGCTGGACGCCCGCGGACGCCACGGCATGCACGACCTGGTGCGGGACGCCCTGGTGTCGCTGCTCGACACGGAGGAGGTGCGCGCCGCGCACGTGGCCCTGCTGGAGCTGCTGCCGCGCGAGGAGGTGCCCGTGGTGGTCCGGGTCCGCGCGATGAGCCGTCACCTCCAGGCCCTGGGGAGGCCCGCGGAGCGCGTGGCCTTCATCGTGGCCAGCGCGGAGCTGCTGGTGCGCCATGGGGCGGCGGGGGAGCTGCTGGCGTGGCTGGATGCGCTCCCCGGCGACGCGCTGACCCTGGACGCGCGGCTGGCGCGGGGAAGGGCCCTGGTGCGGCTGCTGGAGGTCCGCCGTGCCTACCCGGAGCTGCTCGCGCTCCAGGCCTCGTTGGAGGCGCAGGGGGCGGACGCGGGCCTGCGC